>NZ_JAAKGN010000038.1:0-32934 GCF_011039295.1 Modestobacter sp. KNN46-3
ACGTCGCCGCGCGCCGGCCGACCGGGGAAGGGGCGCCGTTCGTCGGGGGTGGTGAGCGGGGAGTCGACGTACCAGAACGGCTCCGCCAGCCGGCCGGAGTCGACCTCCGCCCGGGCCGCGGGATCGGTGGTGGCGCGTTCCAGCACCTCCAGCCGGTGCGCGGCCTCCGCCGGCGTGCCCGGCACCAGGAAGCGCATCGTGGCCCCGGTGACGTCGAGGTTTTCCACGGCCGCGGCGTGCCGTTCGTCGTGGTAGCTGTCCAGCAGCGTCTCCGGTGCCCAGCCGCGCAGCACGAAGGCGAGCTTCCAGGCCGCGTTCTCCGCGTCCAGCACCCCGGAGTTCAGGCCGCGGGCGCCGAACGGGGAGACCAGGTGGGCAGCGTCCCCGGCGACGAGGACGCGGCCGACCCGCATCCGGTCGACCACCCGGGAGTGGAACCGGTAGACCGACTTCCAGACGACCTCGTAGGGCCGCTCGCCGATGACCTGGCGGATCCGCCGGTCCAGCCCGCCGGAGGCCTCCTCGGCGGCGAGGTCGAACTCCGGCGGCACCTGCCAGTCGATCCGGAACGTGGAGTCCGGACAGGGGTGGATCAGCACCTGGCGGCCGGGGTTCCACTCCGGGTCGAAGTAGAAGCGCCGTTCGGTCTCCCAGCCGGGCAGGTCGGTGCGGATGTCGCAGATGAGGAACTGGTCGCCGAAGGTCTGCCCCTCGAAGGTCAGCCCCAGGGCGGTGCGGACGACGTCGGCCCGCGGGCCGGCGCAGGCGACCGCGTAGCTGCCGGCGACGGTCGTCCCGTCGGCGCAGGAGACCGACACCCCGGCGTCGTCCTGCTCGATGCCGGTGACCTCGTGGCCCCAGCGCACCTCGATCAGCGGCTGGGCGTCGATCGCGGAGTCGAGCAGCTCCTCGGTGAGGCACTGCGAGACGTTCACGAAGGGCGGGAACGGGGACTGCCCGCGGTCCACGAACTCGAAGCTGAACAGCTCGGCGTCCCGGTGGAAGGTGCGCGCGGTGGTCCAGGTGACGCCGCGGCGGGCGATCTCGGCCCCGACGCCGACGGAGTCCCAGACGTCGAGGACGTCGCGCTGCTGGCAGATCGCCTTGCTGCCGACCAGGTCCCGCGCGGGACGGCCGTCGAGCACGACCACCGGGAGACCCCAGCGCGCCAGCAGCAGGGCCGTGGTCTGGCCGACCGGGCCGCACCCGATGACGACGACCGGCGCTGGGCTGTCGGAGGAGGTCATCGCGCTCGAGGTCATCGCCGGATCAGCCCTGCAGCTCGTCCCACACCTGGCGGTCGCGCTCGGCGGTCCAGATCACCGGGCGCTCGATGCCGCTGAACTCGTCCCACAGCCGCTGCACGTCGAAGGGCAGGCAGTGCTCGAAGATCGGCCAGTGCCCGAACTTGGGCGCCAGGGCCGCGTGGGTGGCCTCGAAGGCCTCCTTGAGCGTGCCCCCGGCGCGGTGCGCGGTGCCGACCGTCTCGTGCATCGTGGTGAGGAAGGCGCGGGTCTGCTCGATCGCGGCGTCCACCTCGTCGCGGCCGCGGGCGATGGCACCCCGGCCACCGATGAGCTGCTCGGCACCGAGGGCCTTGATCCGGTCGAGGGTGCCGGTGGCCCAGTCGAAGTGGAAGGCGTCGCCGGTGTAGAGGGCGGCCTGGGACTCCACGAGGTCGCCGGCGAAGAGCACCTTCGTCTTCGGCAGCCAGGCCACGATGTCGCCCTCGGTGTGCCCGCGGCCCAGGTGCTCCAGCACCAGCTCGCCGCGGTCGCCGCCGAGCTCGATCGTCAGCTTGTCGCGGAACGTCATCGTCGGCCAGGTGAGCCCGGGGATCGACTCGGGCTCCTCGAACAGCCGCGGCATCCGGCCGTACTCGCTCTCCCAGTCCTGCTGTCCGCGCTCGGCGATCAGGCCCTTGGTCTGCTCGGAGCTGATGATGGCCTCGGCGTCGAACGCGCTGGCCCCGAGCACCCGCACGGCGTGGTAGTGGCTGAGCACCAGGTACCGCACCGGCTTGTCGGTGTGTTCGCGGAGCTTGGCCAGCCAACGGCGGGCGGCGACCGGGGTGGCCAGCGCCTCGAAGCAGACGAGGAAGTCCTCGCCCTCGATGGCGCCGAGGTTCGGGTCGCCCTCGGCGGTGAGCGCGTACACCCCGTCGGCGAGCACCTCCAGGGTCTGCTCCTTGACGCCGAGGTCGGCGGATGAGGCGAAGGGCTTCGCTGCCATGAGGGCTCCCGTGCAGGATCGACCACCGCTCGCATATCGAGCGGTGCGTTCTCTTACCGGCTCAGCGTAGTGGCCGTGTGGCCTGCGACACAACCCATCCGGGGAGTCGATCACCGGTGCGGTGGCCCGGACGCCGGCGGTCGTCGTGCGAGCATCGGCGGGAGCGGGCGCCCTGACCTGCCGTGGACGAGGGGGTCGAGGACGTGCCGGACGAGGCGCCCACCGACCGCCGGTTCCCGAGGCGGGTCTACCGGGCGGGGCGGGAACCGGACCCCAGGTTCAGCCTGGCGAACGAGCGCACGTTCCTGGCCTGGATCCGGACGTCGCTGGCGCTGGTGGCCGCCGGGGTCGCCCTGGAGGCGCTGGACCTGCCCATCGCCGACGGTCTGCGGCTGGCCGGCGCGCTGGTCTTCATCGTGCTCGGCCTGCTCGCCCCCGCCCAGGCGTGGCTCGGCTGGGCCGCCACCGAGCGGGCGCTGCGGCAGGGGCGTCCGCTGCCCTCCCCACGGTTGGGCCTGCTGCTGGCGGTGGGCACCACCGTGGCGGGCCTGCTGGTCCTCGTGGGCCTGCTGCTGCGGTGACGGACCGCCCCGACGCCGTCTTCGACCTCGGACTCCAGGCCGAGCGGACGGCGTTGGCCTGGCAGCGGACCGCGTTGGCCATGGCGATCGGGGCGCTCGTCGCCGGGCGGCTGGCCGTCCCCGTGTTCGGCGCGGGTTCCCTCGTGGTCGCCGTGCTGGGCGTGGTCGGTGCGGTGGTCGTCCTCGTGGTCTCCCGCCGCAGGTACCGCGCCGTCCACGAGTCGCTCAGCGCGCGGGGGGACCTCGTCGCCGTCCGGTCGGCCGGTGCGCCCATCGCCGCGCTGGCCGGCGTCGGCCTGCTGGTGGCGCTGCTGGCGCTGGCCTTCGTCCTGCTCCGCTGACCACCAGCGGGCCGCGGCGCCGGCACCGGCGTCCGACCGGCGGCCCGGAGGTGTCCTGCTACTGACCCTCGGCCGACGGCTCGACGATCGTCGCCGCGAGGTACTCCCGGCCCAGCCACTGCTCGAACTCCGCGTCCTCGAGGTCGACTCCGAGCTGGTCCTCCACCTCGGTCACCTCGAAGTCCCGGCCGACGGTGGCGGCCACGGTGACCGGCGTCCCGGACTCGAGTTCCCCCACCTCCTCGGCGGCCACCACCAGGAGCGGCTCCACCGTGGTGCCCTCCGGGCCCACGATCGTGAACGCAGAGGGGGTCAGCACCTCCTCGACCCGGCCGAGCACGGTCACCTCGGTGCCCGCGAGCACGTCGAGGTCGTTCTCGAAGGCCTCGTCGTACTCGCCGGTGTAGGGGTCGGTGAAGTCGTCCTCGCCCCTGATGTCGGAGACATCGGTCTCACCGACTGCGAGATCCCCCTCCTGCGGGTCGTCACCGCCGCAGCCGGACAGGACGAGCGCGAGGGCCGTGGTGAGACCCAGCAGGGGTGCGCTGGCGATCGGCTTGCCGCGGGACGACAGCATGGTCGGACTCTCCTCGAGGACGGGCCTGCTCGGTGTGTGGACGGCTCCGCCCACCCGTTCCCACGGCAGCCGCGAGGTCAAACCGGCCGGCGGTGACCGCCGTGTCGCCCCGGCCGCGGTGGATGGGAGGGCCGCCGCGGCCCCGGCTGCGCCGGGCGGAGCACAGCCGTGGAGGGGCCTCCTCCCTCGGGCGAGGGTTGCTCCCCTCGGACCGACGCCTACCATGGCGTTGATCCGTTGGCGGCCCGGGCGACCGACTGCTGCGCCAGGCAGTCGCCCAGCTCGCCGACAGGTGCCGGTGCTGCCCTGCACCTCACCCCCCGGCCTCTCCGCCACCCGTCCCCGGTGTGCGATGCCGACTGGCATCGTCAGGAAAGGCGAACATGAGCATCACCGACATGAAGGACCCGGCCATCAAGGACCAGGCCCCCACCGCCGACGCCCCGCCGCCCATGACGGCAGCCGACGTGATCACCACGGCCGCGCCGGCCGAGGAGGAGGTCGCCGAGGACACCGACGGCGGCGCCGCCGCAGCCGCGTCCGAGTGGGACGACGAGGAGGACACCCTCGCCCTCCGGCAGGCCCGCAAGGACGCCGAGCTCACCGCGTCGACCGACTCGGTCCGCGCCTACCTGAAGCTCATCGGCCGCGTGAAGCTGCTGACCGCCGAGGAGGAGGTCGACCTCGCCCGCCGGATCGAGGCCGGCCTCTACGCCGGCCACAAGCTGCACGAGGCCATCGAGGGCGGCGGGAAGCTCGCCACCCAGTTGCGGCGCGACCTGACCTGGATCGTCCGGGACGGTGAGCGCGCCAAGGACCACCTGCTGGAGGCCAACCTCCGTCTCGTGGTCTCCCTGGCCAAGCGCTACACCGGTCGCGGGATGGCGTTCCTGGACCTGATCCAGGAGGGCAACCTCGGGCTCATCCGTGCGGTGGAGAAGTTCGACTACACCAAGGGCTTCAAGTTCTCCACCTACGCGACGTGGTGGATCCGGCAGGCGATCACCCGCGCGATGGCCGACCAGGCCCGCACCATCCGCATCCCGGTGCACATGGTCGAGGTCATCAACAAGCTCGGCCGGATGCAGCGGGAGATGCTCCAGGAGCTGGGCCGCGAGCCCACCCCGGAGGAGCTGGCCAAGGAGATGGACATCACCCCGGAGAAGGTGGTGGAGATCCAGCAGTACGCCCGGGAGCCGATCAGCCTGGACCAGACCATCGGCGATGAGGGCGACAGCCAGCTCGGTGACTTCATCGAGGACTCCGAGGCCGTCGTGGCCGTCGACGCGGTCAGCTTCACCCTGATGCAGGACCAGCTGACCAGCGTGCTGCAGACGCTGTCGGAGCGGGAGGCCGGCGTCGTCCGGCTGCGGTTCGGGCTCACCGACGGCCAGCCCCGCACCCTGGACGAGATCGGACAGGTCTACGGCGTGACCCGCGAGCGGATCCGCCAGATCGAGTCCAAGACGATGTCCAAGCTGCGCCACCCCAGCCGCTCCCAGGTCCTGCGCGACTACCTGGACTAGCAGGAGTGCTCCCGTCCTCCTCGGACGGGGGCGGCAGTGCCCCAGCGGCCGGTGACCCGATCGGGTCACCGGCCGCTGGCGTGTCCGGTGGTCAGCCGGGCGTCGGGGCGGGCGCGCGCAGCGCGCGGGTGATGCCACGGGCCGCGGACAGCAGCAGCGGCACGAACTCGGCGCCCCGGCCGTCGTTCGGCACGATCACCGACAGGGCGGCCACCACGTCGTTCCGGTCGTCCCGCACCGGGACGGCCACGCCGGTGGCGTCGGGGTGCTGGTGCCCGGCCAGGACCGCGGACTGGGTCCGCCGCACCTCGGCGAGCTGGGCGCGCAGCTGCGCGGGGGTGCGCAGCCCTGCCGGGGTGACCGGGCGCAGCGGGGCGGCCAGCACCCGTTCCTGGACCTGGTGCGGCGCGTGGGCCAGCAGCACCAGGCCCGAGGACGACGTGGCCAGCGGGAGCCGGCCGGCGATCCGCGAGTAGTTGATGACCGGGTCCCGCGCGCTCAACCGCTCGACGAACAGGACGTCGTCGCCGTCGATGATGCCCAGCTGGGCGTGGTGGCCGACGACCGCGCGCACGTCCTCGAGGAAGGGCATGGCCGCGTCCCGCAACGACACGGTGGGCGAGGCCCGGGCGCCCAGCTCCCACAGTCGGACCCCGATGCGCACCTGGCGGCCGGGGTCGCGTTCCAGCAGCCCGTGCGCCACCAGCTCGGCGACCAGTCGGGACGCCGTGGCGACGTGCAGGCCACTCCGCCGCGCGATCTCCCCGACCGGCAGTGCCGGCTCGTCGGCGGTGAAGGCGTCGAGCACCCGCACGGCACGGGCGACCACCGACTCTCCGGTCGGGGTGCGGGCCATCGGGCGAGTGTGGCACGAGCTTCTCGTCCATTGAGAAACGGCTACGCCCCGACGTGACCTGTGTCGCACGCTGGCCAGCACCGACGACGAGGAGGTCGCCAGTGCTCGGAGTGCAGCAGCCGTGGGCCGGACACGCGGGGGTGGACCGCACGGTGGTCCGGGTCGAAGAGAAGACCCGGGTGGCCGACGGTGTCGTCACCCTCACCCTGGCCGCGCCGGACGGCGGGCGGCTCCCGGACTGGACGCCGGGCGCCCACGTCGACCTCGCCCTGGACAACGGACTGACCCGCCAGTACTCGCTCTGCGGCGACCGGTGGGACGCCCACACCTACCGGGTGGGCGTGCTGCTGGAGCCGGCCGGTCGCGGCGGTTCCGCCTACGTGCACCAGCAGCTGGCACCCGGTCACGTGGTCGGCCTCGGCGGCCCGCGGAACGACTTCCCGCTCGTGCCGGCGGACTCCTACCTGTTCGTGGCCGGGGGCATCGGCATCACCCCGATCCTGCCGATGCTCGTGCAGGCCGAGCTGCTGGGTGCGGACTGGCGGCTGCTCTACGGCGGCCGGCAGCGCAGCTCGATGGCCTTCCTGGACGAACTCGCGGCCCACGGCGACCGGGTCCAGGTGTGCCCGCAGGACGAGCACGGCCTGCTGGACCTGCCCGGCTTCCTGGGCGAGCCCCGGCCCGGGACCCGGGTGTACGGCTGCGGCCCCGCGCCGCTCCTCGCCGCGCTCGAGCGGGCCTGCGCCGGCTGGCCTCCGCGCACGCTGCACACCGAACGGTTCGCCGCCGCCGAACGCGGCGCACCCGTGCGCACGACGCCCTTCGAGGTCGAGCTGCACCGGTCCGGGCGGACCGTCACGGTCGCGCCGGGGACGTCGGTGCTGGAGGCGCTCGCCGAGGCGGGGGTCGAGGTCCTCTCCTCCTGCCGGCAGGGCACCTGCGGCACCTGCGAGACCACGGTGCTGGCCGGGCAGCCCGACCACCGGGACTCCCTGCTGGACGACGAGGGGCGGGCCGCGGGCGACTGCATGTACCCCTGCGTCTCGCGCTCCTGCAGCGACCGCCTCGTCCTCGACCTCTGACCCGCGACCACCGACACCGAGGAGCTCCGCATGACCCTCACCGCGAGCCCGACCGACGGTCTGCCGGTCAGCGACGTCGACCCCTTCAGCCACGAGGTCCTGGAGGACCCGTTGCCGCTGCACGAGCAGCTGCGCGAGGCGGGGCCGGTCACCTACCTGAGCCGCTACGACGTCCACGCCCTCGCCCGGTACGACGAGGTGCACGCCGCGCTCGTCGACTGGCAGGAGTTCCAGTCCGCCGCCGGCGTGGGCCTGAGCAACTTCCGCACGGAGGAGCCCTGGCGGCCGCCGAGCCTGCTGCTCGAGGCGGACCCGCCTCAACACGACGCGCCCCGGCGGGTGCTGACGGCGGTGCTCGGTCCGCGGGCCCTCCGCCGGCTGCGGGAGCGTTGGGCGGCCGACGCCGAGGAGCTGGTCGACCAGGTGCTCGCCGAGGGCACCGAGTTCGACGCCGTGACGGCGCTGTCGCAGGCGTTCCCGCTGCGGGTCTTCCCCGACGCCGTCGGCCTCGGTCCGGACGGCCGGGAGAACCTGCTGCCCTACGGCGACCACGCGTTCAACGCCTTCGGGCCGTCCAACGACCTGGTGGCCCAGGGTGCTCCACGGATCGCCGAGCTGTCGGCCTGGGTGGGGGAGCAGTGCCAGCGGGAGTCGCTGGCCGAGGAGGGCTTCGGGGCGGCGATCTGGGCCGCGGCCGACCGCGGTGACATCACCCCGCAGCAGGCACCGCTGATCGTCCGCTCGCTGCTGACCGCCGGCGTGGACACCACGGTGCACGGCATCTCCGCCGTCCTGTACGCCTTTGCCAGCAACCCCGACCAGTGGGCCCGACTGCGTGCCGAGCCCGGACTGGCCCGGGTCGCCTTCGACGAGGCCATCCGGTGGGAGTCGCCGGTGCAGACCTTCTTCCGGACGACCACCACCGCGGTGCGGATCGGGGACGCGGTCGTCCCGGAGGGCCACAAGGTCCTGATGTTCCTCGCGGCGGCGAACCGGGACCCGCGGCGCTGGGCCGATCCGGACGCCTTCGACCTGGGGCGCGACCCCTCCGGCCACGTCGGCTTCGGGATGGGGCTGCACCAGTGCGTCGGGCAGCACGTCGCCCGGCTGGAGGCGGAGTCGGTGCTCACCGCGCTGGCCCTGCGGGTCGCGCGGATCGAGCTGGCCGGCCCGACGCGGCGCCACCACAACAACACCCTGCGCGCCTGGGGCAGCCTCCCGATGGCGGTGCAGCCGGCGTAGCAGTGGCTCGACGGAGCGGCTGTCCCCGCGGGGCGGTCGCTCCGTCGTCGTGCCGTGCGCAGGTCCGGCGCGACGCCCAGGTTGCGGAGTGGTCACGGCTCGATGTCGGTCGGTTGACCCCGAAGTGTGCGCCAGGCTACTTTTCGCGGCAGCAGTTGAAGCGTTTCAATCAGGTAGGTCTCAGGAGGACTGGTGACGATGAAGTCGACTGGCCGGACATGGGCTCCGCGGATGGCGTGCGCCGTCACCGTGTCGCTCGCACTGGCGGCATGCGGTGGCGGCAGCGGGGGTGACGGCGGGTCCTCGGACGACGGCTTCACCATGATGTCGCTCAACGAGAACACCACGCAGGACTCGGTGATCACCTCGCTGAGCGAGGACCAGTGCGCCACGCAGGACGAGGCACTGCCGCTGGACATCACCGAGCAGGCGCAGGAGAGCGTCGACCAGCAGATCCAGCTGCTGGCCGGCCAGGGCGCGCTGCCGGACCTCTTCCCGGCCAACACCCCCGACCTGATCCGTGAGCTCGCCGAGAACGACCAGGTCGCCAACGTGCAGGACGTGCTGGCCGGCGGCGACGCCGCCGACGCGATGGTGCCGGCAGCGGAGTCCGCGGCCGACCAGATCTTCGGTGACCAGCTGGTCCTGCCGGTCGAGCTGAACATCGAGGGCATCTGGTTCAACAAGGAGATCCTCGAGGCCAACGGCATCGCCGTGCCGCAGACCTGGGACGAGTTGGTCGCCGCCTTCGAGACGCTGCAGGCCGCCGGCGTCCAGCCGATCACCAACGCCGGGTCCGGCGGCGACGGCTGGGGCATCAGCCGCTGGATCGGGGCCTACCTGTTCCGCACCATCGGGCCGGACGCCATGCGGGCGATCGCCGACGGCGAGGCCAGCCTGACCGACCCCGAGTACGTCGAGGCCGCCCAGGCCATCGCCGAGCTCGGTGAGGCCGGCTACTTCGGTCCGGCACCGAACTCGATCGACTACGCCACGGCGATCAACACCTTCCTGACCGGCGAAGCCGCGTTCATGTACATGGGTTCGTGGGCCCTGGCCGACTTCAACGACCCCGAGGCCAACCAGATCGGCGAGGACGCCATCGGCTTCCTCCCGTTCCCCGAGGTCGAGGGCGGCGAGGGCAACAGCGACCAGACGCCGACCAACCTCGGCACGTCGATCGTGCTCTCCTCCGCGGTCGCCGAGGAGGAGCAGGCGCAGGCCTGGGTCGAGTGCATCGCCAGCAACTACGGCAGCGTGGCGCTGCGCGACCACGGCCAGATCACCGGGCTGCAGCTGGCCGAGGAGGTCGAGGTGCCGCCGCTGACCGGGCTGGTGCAGGACCAGATCGAGGCCACCGACGAGAGCGTGCTGTGGTTCGAGGCGCTGTTCCCGGCCTCGGCGACCACGGCCAGCCAGCAGAACGCCGGCCTGGTCGGCTCCGGCCAGATGAGCGGGGAGGACTTCATGTCCGCGGTGTCCGCCGAGCTCGGCTGACCGGCAGCACTCTCATCACCACCCGGTGCGGGCAGCGCGGACAGCGCTGCCCGCACCGGTGCTCGGCACAGCAAGACCTCGGAATGCACCACCCCGGAAGGCGGAGAGTCCGTGAGAGAAGTCCTCGGCGACAGGCGGACCGTCCTGGTCCTGCTGGCGCCGGCCCTGGCCATCTACACGCTGGTCATGCTCGTCCCGATGCTGTGGTCGTTGGGCTACACGCTCTTCGACGGCAGCGTCATCTCCGGCTTCCAGTTCGCCGGGCTGGACAACTTCAGCCGGCTCTTCAGCGACCCGAAGGTCGCCGACGCGCTGTGGTTCACGGTGAAGTACGCCGTCGTCATCACGGTCGGCCAGGTGCTGTTCGGCTACGTGCTCTCCCTGCTCTACGTCTTCGTGCTGAAGCGGGCGTCGGCGCTGATCCGCACGCTGGTCTTCTTCCCGGTCGTCATGCCGACGGTCGCCGTGGCGCTGCTGTTCCAGAAGCTCTTCGAGGTGGCCCCGCAGACCGGGCCGGTGAACGCGCTGTTCAACGCGTTCGGGCTCGAGTCGGTCAACTGGCTCGGTGACCCCGCCAACGCCTTCGTCGTCCTGGCGATCATGGACATCTGGCGGTCGATGGGCTTCTACGCCGTCCTGCTGTACGCCGGCCTGATCGACATCCCCGAGGACGTGCTGGAGGCCGCGCGGCTGGACGGGGCCTCGGGGTGGCGGCTGGTGCGCAACATCGTCATCCCGCTGTCGTTCCCCGTGTTGGTCTCCTCGTTGATCTTCAGCATCAACGGGACCTTGAAGGTCTTCGACTCCATCTACGCCCTGACCGGCGGTGGCCCGGGGACGGCGACGACACCGCTGACGCTGGCGATGTACCGGACCTCCTTCGCCTCCGGCGACTACGGGTACGGCGCGACGATCGCCCTCGCGCTGACGGTGCTCTCCCTGCTCGTGACCCTGCTCATCTTCAAGACGTCGCGGCGCGACCTGACCCAGGGCTGATCATGACGACTCCCGCGACCCCCCTCGTCGCCCCGCACGCCGACCTCCCCACCGGGGAACGTCCCGCGCCGCGGCCGCGCCGCCGCCGGCGGCCGATGCGCGCCCTGCGCAAGCTGCCGCTGTACTCCGTCGTCGCCGTCCTGCTGATCAGCGTGCTGTACCCGCTGGTCTGGCTGGTCCTCGGCTCCTTCAAGACCCAGGACGAGTTCCTCAACTCCCCGACCTGGGCGCTGCCGGAGGACTTCACCAACCTGGAGAACTTCGACGCCGCCTGGGGGAGCGTCAGCCAGTACCTGCTGAACTCCACGCTCGCCGTCTTCCCGGCGTTGCTGGTCATGCTGGTGATCGGCACGGCCGCCGGGTTCGCCCTGGAGATCATGGTCTGGAAGGGGCGCGGCACGGTCCTGCTGGTCTTCCTGATCGGCATCATGGTGCCGTGGCAGATGATCCTGCTGCCGCTGTTCACCGTGTACTTCCAGGCCGGGCTCACCCAGTCGCTGTGGCCGCTGATCATCACCTACACGGCCACCGGCCTGCCCCTGACGGTGTTCCTGATGGCCACCTACTTCCGCGCCATCCCGCGCGAGGTGTTCGAGGCGGCCACGCTGGACGGCGCGTCCATGCTGCGCTCGCTGGTGTCGATCGCCTTCCCGATGATGAAGAACGCCATCTTCACGATCGCGCTGGTGCAGTTCTTCTTCATGTGGAACGACCTGCTCATCGCGCTGACCTTCACCACCCGCGACGAGCTGCGCACCGTCCAGGCGGGGCTGCTCAACTTCACCGGCGAGTTCGGGGTCGTCCAGTACGGGCCGACGTTCGCCGCCATCTGCATCAACGTGCTGGTCATCCTGGCCATCTACCTCTTCCTGAACCAGCGCGTCATGCGCGGGATGGCAGCCGGTGCGGTCAAGGGCTGAGACAGAGCCGGCCGTCCGCGTCGACCGGCTCACCGTCGAGCACCACCGCGAGCCGCTCGGCATCGGGGAGGCCGCGCCCCGGCTGACCTGGGCCACGGTCGCCGGCGCCGGCTGGACGCAGGGCGGCTACGAGATCGCGGTCGACCGGGGCGGCCGGACGACGACCGGCTGGGTCGAGGGCGGCGACTCCGTCCTCGTCGCCTGGCCCGGGGCGCCGCTGCGCTCGCGGGAGCGGGTCGAGGTCTCCGTTCGGGTTCGGGGCAAGGACGGCTCGACGTCCGACTGGTCCGCGCCGACCGCCGTGGAGGCCGGGCTGCTGTCGCCGGAGGACTGGACCGCGGTGCCGGTCGGCCCCGGCCCGGGCACCCCACCGGACGGCGTCTGGCTGCTGCGGCGGGAGTTCGACGTCCGGGACGACGTGGTCGCCGCCCGGCTGTACCTCACCGCGCATGGCGTCGCGGAGGCCGAGGTCAACGGAGCGGCGGTGGGGGAGGACGTCCTCGCCCCGGGCTGGACCTCCTACGCCCACCGTCTGCAGTACGCGACCCACGACGTCACCGCGCTGCTGCGGCCGGGGGCCAACGTGCTCGGCATCCGGCTGGCCGACGGCTGGTATCGCGGACTGGTCGGCTTCGACGGCGGGACCCGGGAGGTCTACGGCGACCGGGTGGCCGTGCTCTGCCAGCTGGAGCTCCACCACGCCGACGGGACCACCGCCGTCGTCGCCTCCGGACCGGACGGCTGGAGCGCCGCGCCGGCGCCGACCAGCTCGGCCAGCTTCTACGCCGGCGAGCGGCACGACGCCCGGTCCGACGACCGGTCCTGGTCGGCCCCCGGGACCCCGACCGGGTCCTGGCGGCCGGCGCGGGACGTGTCGCCGCGCGACCCCGGGACGCTGGTCGCCCCGGAGGGGCCGCCGGTGCGGTGCACCCAGGAGGTCGAGCCGGTGTCGGTGACGCCGCTGGAGCCGGGCACCTTCCTGCTGGACTTCGGGCAGAACCTGGTCGGCCGGCTGCGGCTGCGGGTACAGGGCCCGCGCGGCACGCTGGTGCGCCTCCGGCACGCCGAGGTGCTGCAGGACGGGCGACTGTGCACCCGGCCGTTGCGGGGCGCGCCCTCGGTCGACGAGTACGTGCTGGCCGGTGGTGGCCCGGAGGAGTGGGAACCGCGGTTCACGCTGCACGGCTTCCGGTACGCCGAGGTGAGCGGGTGGCCCGGTGGACTGGCTCCCGGTGCGGTGACCGCCCGGGTGCAGCACACCGACATGGAGCGCACCGGCTGGTTCGAGTGCTCCGACCCGCTGGTGACCCGACTGCACGAGAACGTCGTGTGGAGCATGCGCGGCAACTTCGTGCACCTGCCCACCGACTGCCCGCAGCGGGACGAGCGGCTGGGCTGGACCGGCGACATCCAGGTCTTCGCCCCGACCGCGGCGTTCCTCTACGACTGCACCGGCATGCTCCGGTCCTGGCTGCGGGACCTGGCGGCCGAGCAGCTGCCCGACGGCACCGTGCCCTGGTACGTGCCCTACGTGCCGGGCGGGCCGATCTGGTCGCCGCCCCGGCCGGGCGCGGTGTGGGGCGATGCCGCTGTGCTCACGCCCTGGGACCTCTTCGAGCGCGCCGGCGACCGGCAGGTGCTGGTCGACCAGTACGACTCCGCCTGCGCCTGGGTCGACCTGGTCACCCGGCTCGCCGGGCCCGGCCGGGTCTGGGACCAGGGCTTCCAGCTGGGGGACTGGCTGGACCCGGCCGCGCCGCCGGAGGACCCGACCGCCTCGGTCACCGATCCGCACCTGGTCGCGACCGCCTACTTCGCCCGGTCCACCGACCACCTGGCGCGCACCGCCGAGGCGGTCGGACGACCGGAGGACGCCGCCCGGTACGGCGCGCTGGCCGCCGAGGTCCGCGCGGCGTTCCGGAGCCGGTACGTCACCGCCGAGGGGCGGATGACCAGCGACACGCAGACGGCTCACGCGCTGGCGATCTGCTTCGACCTGCTGCTCCCCGAGCACCGGGAGCCGGCCGGCACGCGGCTGGCCCACCTGGTGCGCAGCTCCGGCAACCGGATCGCCACCGGGTTCGCCGGCACGCCACTGGTCACCGAGGCGCTCACCCGGACCGGCCAGGTGCCGACGGCCTATGACCTGCTGCTGTGCGCCGAGCTGCCCTCCTGGCTCTACACCGTCCGGCAGGGCGGGACGACGATCTGGGAGCGGTGGGACAGCCTGCTGCCCGACGGGTCGGTGAACCCCGGGGACATGACCTCGTTCAACCACTACGCGCTGGGCGCGGTGGCCGACTGGCTGCACCGCACCGTCGCCGGTCTGGCTCCGGCGGAACCGGGCTACCGGAGGGTGCTGTTCCAGCCGCAGCCCGGCGGTGGGCTGACCTGGGCACGGGCGCGGCACCGGTCGCCCTACGGCGAGGTCGCGATCGAGTGGCACTGGACCGACGGCCGTCTGGACGTCGAGGTCGAGGTGCCGACGGGCGCGACCGGCACCGTCCAGCTGCCCCTGCAGGCACCTCGTGAGATCGGCCCGGGGCGCCACCGCCTCACGGCCGACGTCCCCCCGGACTGGGCCGACCGATGAGCCCGGCCGATCCGCTGAATGCGGCGGGCGCACCCCGCACCGGCGCGGAGATCCCGCCCGGTGGACTCCAGGAAGGACGCTGACGATGGCGACCGTGGTCTACGACGGCGCGACCCGGCTGTACCCCGGCGCCGACCGCCCCGCGGTCGACGCGCTGGACCTGACGATCGAAGACGGTGAGTTCCTCGTCCTGGTCGGCCCGTCCGGCTGTGGCAAGTCGACCTCGCTGCGGATGCTCGCCGGCCTGGAGGACGTCGACGGCGGCGCGATCCGGATCGGGGACGTCGACGTCACCGACGTCGCGCCCAAGGACCGGGACATCGCGATGGTGTTCCAGAACTACGCGCTCTACCCGCACATGACCGTGGGGGACAACATGGGCTTCGCGCTCAAGATCGCCGGGATCGGCAAGGAGGAGCGGGCCACCCGGGTGCGGGAGGCGGCGCGGATCCTGGACCTCGAGCCCTACCTGGACCGCAAGCCCAAGGCGCTGTCGGGTGGTCAGCGGCAGCGGGTGGCGATGGGCCGGGCGATCGTGCGCTCCCCGCAGGTGTTCCTGATGGACGAGCCGCTGTCGAACCTGGACGCCAAGCTGCGCGTGCAGACCCGCACGGAGATCGCCTCCCTGCAGCGGCGCCTCGGGGTGACCACCGTCTACGTCACCCACGACCAGGTCGAGGCGATGACCATGGGCGACCGGGTGGCCGTGCTGAAGGACGGCGTCCTGCAGCAGGTCGGCGCCCCGCGGGAGCTCTACGACCGGCCGGTGAACGCGTTCGTCGCGGGCTTCATCGGCTCGCCGGCGATGAACCTGATCGAGCTGCCGACGGTCGACGGGGGAGTCCGGTTCGGGGACACCACCCTCGCCGTGGAGCGGTCGGCGCTGGCGCAGGCCGCCGACCAGCGGGTGCTGGTCGGCGTCCGTCCCGAGGACCTCGAGCTGGCCGAGCAGGGCCTCCCGGTGAGCGTCGACGTGGTCGAGGAGCTCGGCGCGGACGGCTTCGTCTACGGGCACACCGAGATCGGTGGCGAACGGCACGAGGTCGTCGTCCGGGTGGACGGCCGGCAGGTGCCGGCCCGCGGCTCGGTGGTGCACGTCCGGCCCCAGGCCGGACACACCCACCTTTTCTCCACGGCGGACGGCCGCCGGCTCGCCTGAGGTCGGCCGCGGCACCGCCGGGTGCACGCAAAGAGGGGCGGGGAGCGCAGTCGCGCTCCCCGCCCCTCTCCTCGTGATCGGTCAGCGCACCCGGAACGTCGACCCGGCGGTCGCCTTGACGGACCCGCCCACGTGCACCTGGTAGGTGCCCCGGGGGGTCTGCCACGAGTCGGTCGACTCGTCCCAGTACTGCGCCAGCCGCAGGTCCTCGGCGGTCAGCGTGATCTCCACCTTCCGGTGCTCACCGGGCTGCAGGGTGACCTGCTCCCAGCCGACCAGCCGCCGGAACGGCTCACCGGCGCTGTCGGGCAGGGTCACGTAGGCCTGGGCGGTCTCGGTGCCGACCCGGTCACCGGTGTTGGTGAGTCGGAAGCGGATCCGGATTTCCTGGCCCTCCTTCGTGCTGGCCGGGGTGACCTTCACCTTGTCGTACTCGAAGTCGGTGTAGCCGAGCCCGTGGCCGAAGGCGAACAGCGGCTCGATGTCCTGGGCCTCGTACCAGCGGTAGCCGACCTGCAGCCCCTCGCTGTACTCGACCTGCCGGATCTCGGTGCTGCCCTCGGGTCGCGTGGTCGAGCCGTCGGCGAACGTGCCGGGGTACCGCTCCGGTGAGGCCGCCGTGGGGGTGTCGGCGAGGGAGACCGGGAACGTCATCGGCAGCCGACCCGACGGGTTCACGTCGCCGAACAGCAGGTCGGCGGTCGCCGGGCCCATCTGCTCACCGGCGTACCAGGTCTCCAGCACGGCCCGCACGTCGTCGACCCAGGGCATCTCCACCGCGCTGCCGGTCTGCAGCACCACGACGGTGTCCGGGTTGGCCGCCGCGACCGCCTCGATCAGCGCGTCGCCGCCGCCCTGCAGCCGCAGGTCGGGCAGGTCGCTGAACTCACCGGACCGCTGGTACCCGAAGACGACGGCGACGTCGGCCTGCGCCGCGGCCGCGGCAGCGGCGGTCACGTCGCTGCCGTCGGAGTAGGTGACGGTCGCGCCGTCCTGTGCGGCCCGCTCACGGATCGCCGTCTCGGGGGAGACCAGGTCCTCGCACTCCATCGTCCCGGCGTCGTTGAACCGCCAGGCCATCGAGCAGACCGAGGCGGCGCTGATGCCGTCGGTGGGCGTGCTCGACGCGGTGGGCCCGATGAGGGCGATGGTGTCCCCGGCGGTGGGCGCCAGCGGCAGCACGCCGTCGTTGGCCAGCAGGACGCTGCCCTCCGCGGCCACCCGACGGGCGAGGGCCTCGTGCTCCGGTGTTGCGGCGTCGGCGACCGGGGTGGCCGGCAGCGGGTGGTCGAACAGCCCGCCCGCGAGGTAGGTGCGCACCACCCGGAACGCCGCCTGGTCGATCTGCTCCTGGGTGATCTCGCCGGCGGCGAGGGCCTGGTCCAGAAGCTCGGGGGTGAAGAAGACCGGCCGGTTCAGCTCCTGGTCCAACCCCGCGTCCAGGCTCGGCGCCGTCGAGTGCACGGCGCCGAAGTCGCTCAGCACGTACCCGTCGAACCCGAGGTCGTCCCGGAGGACGTCGTCCAGCAGCGGGTTCTCGCAGCCGTACACGTCGTCGATCTGGTTGTACGAGCACATGACGCTGGCCGGGTCGCTGCGGTCCATGGTGATCTCGAACGGCAGGTCGTAGATCTGCCGGCGGGTCCGCTCGTCGATGTCCGATGAGCTGAGCTGCCGGTCGAGCTCCTGCTCGTTGCCCACGTAGTGCTTGAGGTTGGCCAGCACGGCGCGCTCGCCGTCGCCGCTCTCCTGCAGTCCGTTCACGGTGGCCGCGGCCAGCACCCCGGTCAGCAGCGGGTCCTCACCGAAGTACTCCGCGGTCCGGCCGGAGAGCGGGGCGCGTCCGCTGGCGAGGCCGGGGCCCAGGACGACGTTCTTCCCCGTGGCGAAGGCCTCCGCCGCCACGGCCGCGCTGCGGTCGTACGTCAGCTGCTCGTCCCAGGTGCTGGCGACCGAGATGGGCGCCGGGAACGCGGTGACGCCCGGGGTGAACCGGACGCCGTCGGGTCCGTCGGTGTAGACGACGGTCGGGGTGCAGGGAACCTGCACCGGATAGGTGACGCCGGAGAACTCCGTCTGCTCCGGGGAGTTGGCCGGCTGCTCGACCAGCCAGCGGTACTTCTGGTGCTGGGTGCTGGCCTCGAGCAGGGCGTGGGCCCGCTCGTCCGGGGTCTTGCTGGTGTCCGTCCAGGGGTACGCGGAGACGTCGGAGCAGTCGACGGCGGCGGCGTTCGCCGGCGCGGCGACCACCACGAGGGGGGTCACCAGGCCGGCGAAGGCGATCGGGAAGGCCGCGCGGCGGACGCCTCGGCGGGGTGGGTGGGTCGTCATGGACAGCGTCGTCCTCTCGGGGATGGGCAGGACCGTCCGGGCGCTTGAAGCGCTTCAATCCGGACCGTGCGGTCAAGGTAACGGGCGTCACACCAGGGGTCAACGGTGGGACGTCGGACCTGACCGGCGGGCTCCCGGGGAGCCGGCGGGTCACCGTCCGACGGTGCTCTCCCGCGGGATGAGGAACGGCTCGAGGGTGACCGACCGCCGTCCGTCCGCCGGGCTGCCGTCCAGCTGGGCCAGGAGCATCTGGGTGGCGCGGCGGCCCATCTCCTCGCCCGCCTGGTCCAGTGTCGTGATCGGGATGACGCTGTTCCAGGCCGCGCGGTTGTTGTCGTACCCGACGACGGCGACGTCCTCGGGCACGCGCAACCGGCCGTCGACCACCAGCGACTGGATGAGGCCCAGGGCCAGCAGGTCCGCGCCGGCGACGACGCCGTCGGGGCGGTCGTGCGCCGGTCGGGCGAGCAGCTCGTCGCCGACCCGGCGGCCGTCCTCGACCCGGACGCCGGGGGTCTGGATCCGCTCCAGGGTCACCGCGCCACCGGACTCGCGGACCGCGCGCTCGACGCCCTCGAAGCGCTGCCGCACGACGGCCAGGTCGTCCGGGCCGGCGAAGACCAGCCGCCGGCGGCCGAGCTCGATCAGGTGCCGGGCGGCCAGGTGCCCGCCGTGCACGTTGTCGGTCTGCACCGTCCAGACCTCCGGCCCCACCGAGGGGTCGTTGAGGACCACCAGCGGCATGCCGCGTGCGCGCAGGGACGTCGTCTCGCCCGCCGCGTTCTGCTGCGGGGCGAGGAGCACGCCGGCCACGCGTTCCTCCTCGAAGAGGTCCAGGTAGGTGTGCTGCTTCGCGTCGTCGAGGTCGGCGTTGGCCAACAGCACGTTCATGCCCGAGCCGCTGGCCTCCTGCTCGGCGCCGCGGGCCATGTCCAGGAAGAACGAGTTGCTCAGGTCGATGACCACGAACCCGAACGTCGAGCTGGTGCCCGAGGACAGCGACCGGGCCGCACCGTTGCGCACGAACCCGAGCTCGCCGATCGCGGCCTCCACCCGCCGCCGGGTGGTCTCGGCCACCTTCGCCGGGTTGTTGAGCACGTTCGACACCGTGCCCAGCGAGACGCCCGCCGTCCGGGCGACGTCGATCATGCTCGGTGACGGTCTGCGCACCTCGCTGCTCCGCCCCTCGCTCGACGCCGGTTCCTCCAGGGACCCGGACGATAACCCGAGCCCCCGGAGGAGCGGTGTCGCGACGAGCTGCGGCGGCCGGGTCGCGATGCCGCAGGAGGTCAGCCGCGGGCAGCGGCGAGCTCGGCGAAGGTGTCGGCGACCCAGTCGGCGATGTAGGTGCTGACGTGGGAGAGGTGGTCCAGGCCGATGTGCTCGGTGGCCCCCTCCTCCGCGGTGAAGACGCGCAGCTCGCGCTTGGGGGAGTTGACCGCCTGGTCGTAGGAGCGGTGCGCGTACGCCAACGGGATCTGCCGGTCGTTGGCGCCGTGGGCGATCAGGAACGGCACACTGATCTTCTCCACGACGCCGTCCAGGCGGACGTCGTCGGCGAAGTCGAGGAAGGCGTCGAGGTCCTCCTCGTCCCCGCTGTGGCCCCACACCCACAGCACGTGCTCCCAGTAGTGGGGGACCGGGCGCTCGCCCTCGCGCTCCCGCCGGCGGCGCTGCACCGCGCCCCAGTCGTGGTTGGCGCCCCAGGCGACGCAGAGCGCGAAGCGCTTCTCGAAGGCCGCGGCGCGGGGGGCGTAGTAGCCGCCGAGCGACCAGCCGACGATCCCGATCCGGCTCGCATCGACGTCCTCGCGGGTCTCCAGCCAGTCGATGCAGGCGCCGGCCCACACCTCGGCGTCGATGCGGGCGGTCAGCCCCTGCAGCCGCAGCGCCTCACCGGTGCCCGGCTGGTCCAGCATCAGGCAGGAGATGCCGCGGGCGGCCAGCTCCTCCCAGTGGTTCGAGGCGTACATGTGCTCCTTGGTGGAGTCCAGCCCGTTGACCAGCACGACGACCGGGGCCGGCCCGTCGTCGGTGGCCGGCGCCTGGCTGAAGTACGCCGGCAGCGTCGTCCCCTCGTAGGGGACGGCGACCCGGCTGACCCGGGGGCTGTGCAGGTCGAAGGCCTTCTGCGCCAGCTCGAGCATCCGCCGGTAGGTCGGCACCCGGTCGGGGTTGGCGTGGGAGAGCATCCGCTCGGCCTGGGCCAGGTAGTTGCTGGCCCGGAACCACAGCTGACCGGCGGTGCGGGTGTGCCCCGCCTTCTCGGCCTCCTCCGCCTGGCCGACCAGCTGGTCGGTCAGCGTCCGCCAGGCGCGCAGGAAGGCCGGGGTCCCGGCGTCCTCGCCGGCGGCCGCGGCCTCCTTGATCGGCCGGCAGGCCCGGTCGACCTCGTCGATCAGGCCGCCGGAGTTGAGCGTCGCGACGACGCCGAGGTTGTAGGTGTACGGGCCGTCGGGGAAGTACTCGAACACGGTGTCTCTCTCTCGATCAGGGGGTGCGCCGGCGGGTGCGCGGGCGCGGGCGGGCCGGGGCCACCGGCGGCAGCTCGATCCCGGGGACGACGCGGTTGCGGATCGTGCCGATGCCCTCGACGGTCATCTCCACGACGTCGCCGGGTTGCAGCGGCGGCGGTGCCTGCTCGCCATGGCGCCCCCACAGCTCGGCCAGGCAGCCGCCGTTGCCGCAGGTGCCCGAGCCGAGCACGTCCCCGGCGCGCACCACGGTGCCGCGGGAGGCGTAGGCGATGAGCTCCTCGAACGGCCAGCCCATGTTCGACAGCAGGTCCTGGCCGATCAGGACGTCGTTGACCCAGACGCGCATGTCCAGGGTGAGGAAGCCGTCGTGGTCCCGGTACGGCTCCAGCTCGTCGGCGGTGACCAGCCAGGGACCCAGGGTGGTCGCTGAGTCCTTGCCCTTGGCCGGGCCGAGCCTGACCGCCATCTCCCGCCGCTGCAGGTCCCGGGCCGACCAGTCGTTGAGCACGGTGTAGCCGAAGACGTGGTCCCCGGCCTGCTCGCGGGTGAGGGAGGCGCCGTCCCGGCCGATGACGACGGCCACCTCGAGCTCGAAGTCGAACAGCTGGGAGCCCGGCGGGACCGGGACGTCGTCGTGCGCACCGACCAGCGCGTGCGGGTTCGTGAAGTAGAAGGTCGGGGCCTCGTACCACTCCGGCACGACCCCGGCGCCCTGCCCCATGCCGGCGACGACGCCCTCGACGTGTTCCTCGAAGGCGACGAAGTCGCGGACGCTGGGCGCCTCCAGCGGGGGCAGCAGCCGCACCGCGTCGAACGGCACGGCCGGGCCGTCCAGCGCAGCCGCGCCGGCCGCCAGCGCGGCCGGCAGCCCCGCGCGGACGAGGTCGAGCACCGTCGTCCGCGCGGGGAGTCCGTGCAGACCGGCGTCGGAGACGACCCCGGCCCGCACCTGTCCGCCCTGTTCGTAGGTGGCGAAGCGCATCAGACCGGCGGGGCCACGAAGAGGCCCTTGTCCGGGTCGTTGAACGAGCGCTGGGCGACGAACTCGTTCATCGCGTTGGCGGTGCCCCACTGGTCGGAGACCTCGGGGTCGCTGAAGTCGTAGACGTGCGGGTGCCAGCTGTCCTCGTCCAGCACTTCGAGCTCGGTCGTGTACTCGACGGTGTTGCCGTGCGGGTCGAGGAAGTAGCTGAAGGTGTTGTTGCCGGCCCTGTGCCGACCCGGGCCCCAGATCTTCTCCACCCCCTGGCGCAGCAGCCTGCCGGTGCCGCGCATGTACTCGTCGATGCCGCGCAGCTCGAAGGAGGCGTGGTGCAGCGACGGGTGCGGGCCGCGGGCGACCGCCATGCTGTGGTGCCAGGCGTTCGTGCGCAGGAACCACATCATGTTGCCCATCCGCGGGTGCATCAGGGTGTCGGACAGGGCGAACGCCAGGTGCTTCTCGTAGAAGGCCACCGTGCCCTCGGGGTCGGCGGAGTTGAGGACGACGTGGCTCAGGCGGACCGGGATCGACTCGCCCTCCTCGATCGTCCGGTGCTGCCGGACGGCGACGTCGGAGCTGATCTCGACGGTGCGGCCCTCGTTGTCGAAGAACCGGAAGCCGTAGCCGCCGCCGGGGGTCTGCAGGGTGTCCGGCTCGCCGATCAGCTGGACCCCGTCGGCGGCGAGCCGGCCGGCGAGGGTGTCGACGTCGGCGGCGGTGGCCGTGCCGAAGGAGATCAGGTCGACCCGTTTGTCGGCCGACTGCCGCAGCCGGACGATGTACTGCTCCGGTGAGCCCTCGGCGGCCAGGAACGTGAGGCCGGAGTCGGTGTGCTCGGCCTTCAGGCCCCACGTGTTGGTGTAGAAGTCCAGCTGCTTGGCGTGGTCGGGCACCGCCAGGTCGACGTGCCGCAGGTGGGTGATCAGGCGCTCGGTCATCGGGGGTCCTTCGGCTCAGGCGGGCTGGCTGGTGAGTTCGGCGATCCGGCGGAAGAGCGCGGGCGCGTCGCCCTGCACGTGGTCGAGCTGCCACTGGGCGAGGGTGTTCGAGGCGTCGACGACGGTCTTCGCCCGCGCGTACCGCCGGGCGTGGAAGGCGTCCCAGAGGTCCTGGTCCAGCACGGTCCGCTCGGTGAGCAGCTCGGCCAGGACGACGGCGTCCTCCAGGGCCATCGCGCCGCCCTGGGCGATGGTCGGCGGGCAGGTGTGCGCGGCGTCGCCGATCAGCACGACCCGGCCGCGGTTCCACGGCTCGTCGAGCACGTGCGTCTCGAACCAGGTGTAGTTGACCCGCGAGGGATCGGTCAGCGTCTCGCGGATCTCGTCCCACGGGCCGTGATAGGCCTCGGAGAGCTGCCGCATGGTGGCCAGCTGCTCGGCCGGGGAGAGGGCGCTGCGGTCCTGGGCCGGCTCGACGATGTAGGCGTAGAGCGAGTCCTCGCCGGTGGGGCAGTAGCCGGCGATGAACGACGGCCCGCCGTAGTACAGGTCGGTACGCGTGACGCTGGCCGGACGCGGGCCGAACGCCCGCCAGATGCCCATGCCGATCGACCGGGTCTCCAGGTTGATCCCCAGCGCCCGGCGGGTCCAGGACCGGAGGCCGTCGGCGCCGACCACCAGGTCGTAGCGGTGGGTCGAGTGGTCGGAGAAGGTGACGTCGACGCCGTCGTCGTCCTGGGTGAGCTCGGTGAACGTGGTGCCGTGGCGGAGCTTCACGCCGACCTCGGTGGCCCGGTCACAGAGGATGCGGGCCAGCTCCGGGCGGGGCATGCCCATCGCCGCGGGCAGGTCCGGGCCGCCGGTCTTGGCGTCCGGGATCTCCGCGAGCACGGAGCCGTGCGGGTCGGGGGCCCGGATGCCGGTGACGTCGAAGGCGAAGCCGGCCGCGGCGACCTGCTCCCAGACGCCCAGCGTGCGGAGCTCCCGCAGCGCATTGCCCTGCAGCGTGATGCCCGAGCCGAGGGCGGCGACGTCCGGCTTGATCTCGAGCAGGTCGACGGCGACACCGCGGCCGGCCAGGTGGATGGCCGTGGCGGCACCGGCCAGACCGCTGCCGACGACCAGGACGTTGTTCACTGCGGGCACGGGGGACTCCTTCGTCACTTGACCGCGATGGGGTTGACCGGTGCGCCGACGGCGCCGGTCACGGGTAGGGGAGCGGCGGTGAGGAAGAACTCCCAGACGCCGTCGGCCGCGCAGTCGGCGGCGAGCGCGTCGAGGTCCCACATCTCGCCGAGGAACAGGCCCAGGTTGGGGATGCACACCTGGTGCAGTGGCTGGAAGGCGACGTCGAACTCGTTCGGCCGCACCTCGAAGCCCCAGGTGTCGGTGGCGATGCCGGCGATCTCGGTGCCGTGCAGCCAGTCGGCGGTGGTGAACGACAGGCCGGGGGCGTCACCGCCGGCGTAGTCGCCCCAGCCGCGGCCCTCGGCGATGTCCCGCCGGGCGCGGGCCAGCCGGCCGGTGCGCACCAGCAGCAGGTCGCCGCGGCCGACCCGGGCGGTCTCGCCCTGCACCGCGACAGTGGCGGCGAGGTGCTCGGTGGTGATGGCGAAGCCGTCGGGCAGCTCGCCGTCGGTGCCGAGCGCCCGGCCCACGTCGAGCAACACCCCGCGGCCGGCGAGGAGCGAGGCCACGGTCTCGATGCCGGTGACCGCGTCGCCCGCGCTGGTGACCACGTCGCCCGCGCGGCGGCCGTTCCAGGCCATGCCGTGGTCGAAGATGTGGCCGAGCCCGTCCCACTGGGTGGAGGCCTGCAGCGGCATGAAGACGACGTCGTCCGCGCCCCCCAGGCCGTGCGGGAAGCCCTGCCCGCGCTCGGCGTCGGTTCCGGTGTCCAGCATCGTGTGCACCGGGTTGGTGCGCCGCCGCCAGCCCTTCTGCGGGCCGTTCATGTCGAAGGACTGGGCGAGGGAGAAGCTCGCCCCGCGCCGGACCAGCCGGGCGCCCTCCAGGCGCTTGGCCTCGTCGAGGAAGTTCAGCGTGCCGAGGACGTCGTCGGCGCCCCAGCGGCCCCAGTTGGAGCAGCGCTTCGCAGCCGCGGCGATGGCGGACTCCGGATCGGAGCGGTCGAGCTCGGTCGGTGCGTCGTGGGTCACGTCGGTCTCCTCCTTGAAGCGACCCACGTGACGTTCGGCGACGGCGAGTGATCAGGGAAGACGAGAGTGCTGATGCACGGCATAGACGGCGTGGATACTCCCCGTCCATGAACCTGGCCCGGCTGGACCTCAACCTGCTGGTCTCCCTCGACGCCCTCCTGCAGGAGCGCAGCGTGACCCGGGCCGCGGCGCGGATGGGCCTGAGCCAGCCGGCGCTGTCGGCGTCGCTGGCGCGGCTGCGCCGGCACTTCGACGACGAGCTGCTGACCCGGGCGGGGAACGAGTACCGGCTGACCCCACTCGCCGTCCAGCTGCGGGAGCTGTCCCGGCTGGCGCTCGCCGGGGCGGAGCGGGTGTTCACCGCCCAGCCGGAGTTCGACCCGTCGTCCTCGACGCGGGAGTTCACCGTGCTGGTCAGCGACTACGTCGTGGTGGTGCTGGGCGACACGCTCGCCGGGCTGCTCGGCGAGGAGGCGCCGCACACCCGGCTGCGCCTCACCCCGCACTCACCGGCCCTGGTGGAGCGGGCGGAGCAGACGCTGCTGGGCGCCGACGTGATGCTGCTGCCGCACGGCTTCGTCAGCGACCTGTCCCACCAGGACCTGTACCGCGACGAGTGGGTGTGCGTGGTCTCCTCGGACAACCCGGTCGCGGACGCCGGCCTCACCGTGGAGGACCTGCGGACGCTGCCGTGGGTGGTGACCTACCACGGGCAGACCGCCTCGACCCCGGCCGCGCGGCAGATGCGGATGCTCGGCATCGAGCCGCGCGTGCAGGTGGTGACCGAGGACTTCATCACCGTGCCGACCCTGGTCGCCGGCAGCGACCGGATCGCGCTGTTGCAGCGGCGGCTGGTGGACATGCTGCCGCTCGGCGCCGGGATCCGTGCCCTGCCCTGCCCGTTCGAGGTCGGCCCGCTGGTCGAGGCCATGTGGTGGCACCCGGCGCTGGACGACGACCCCGAGCACCGCTACCTGCGGGACGTCATCGCTCGGGCTGCCCGGCAGGCCGTCGGCGGTCCGCTGGTCATCGACGAGGCTGATGCCCCACCCCAGGAGAAGTGATTTCCGCTCGGGCGGCGCGCTCCTGACACTCCTCGGTCAGTGATGCCGGTCACCGTGGACCGGCGCTGACCTCCTGGAGATGCCGTGTCCGAGTCCGCACCGAGCCGCCCGCGGCTGTCCGCCCCGCCTCCCGCCGGCCAGGTCGTCGTCGACCCCGCCACCGGTCGCCCCGCCGGGCGCCCGCAGGTCGCCGTGCTGCTGCTGTCCAGCTGCCTGGCCGTGCTTGGCTCGGTGCTGCTCGCGCCGGTGCTGCCGGCCATCGAGGACGCCTTCGCCGGCACGCCCGGGGTCCAGGCGCTGACCCCGATCGTGCTCACCGCGCCTGCCCTGGTCATCGGGCTGACCGCGATGATCGCCGGCCGGATCGTGGACCGGGTCGGCCGCAAGCGGCTGCTGGTCAGCGCGCTCGTCGCCTACGCCGTGGTCGGGACGGCGCCGCTGTGGCTGGACTCGCTGGAGCTCATCGTGGCGAGCCGGGTGCTGGTCGGGCTGACCGAGGCGGCGATCATGACCTGCTGCACCACGCTGCTGGCCGACTACTTCTCCGGCCCCGAGCGGGAGCGGTACTTCGGCTACCAGGTCGTGTGCACCACCGTGGCGGCGACGCTCTTCTTCGGGTTGGGCGGCGCGCTGGGCGAGAGCAGCTGGCGGGCGCCGTTCTGGCTGTACGCGGTGAGCCTGCCGCTCGCCGTCCTGGCTGCGCGGCACATCTGGCAGCCGGCGACCGGCCCGGCTGCGCGCACCGGGAAGCTGCCGGCGCTCCCCTGGCACCAGCTGGCTGCGCCGGTCGGCGTGACCCTCTTCGGCGGCCTGGTGTTCTACGTGCTGATCGTGGAGCTGTCGTTCAAGCTCGACGCGCTGGGCGTCGAGTCCACCGGCACGATCGGTGCGGTCAGCGCCATCGGCTCGCTCGGCACCGCGGCAGGCGCCTTCGCCTTCGGCCGGCTCACCCGGCTCGGCCCGGTGGTCACCATCCCGGTGGCCTTCCTCCTCTCCGGCCTGGGGCTGATCGGCCTGGCGATGGCGTCGTCGGTGCCGGTGGTCGCGGTTTGCGCCGTCGTCACCGGGCTGGGCAACGGGCTGTTGCTGCCGGCGCTGCTCAGCTGGGCACTGGGTTCGCTGGGCTTCGAGCAGCGCGGTCGGGCCACCGGGGTCTGGACGTCGGCGCTGTTCCTCGACCAGTTCGTCTGCCCGCTGGTGGTGCTGGCCCTCAGCGGCGCGCTCGACGGGCTGGGTTCCGCGCTCACGGTGCTCGGTGCGCTGTCCGTGGTGGCCGCGGTCGGTGTCCGGCTCGCCCGGCCGACGGCGGTGGCCGCGCACTGACCCCGGTCGGCCGGGGTGGGTCATGCGGTGCGTGGCCTCGCCCCGGTCCGGTCAGCTCTGCTGGAGGAGCCGGCCGAAGGCGGCGGACCGCCGGAGGGCGACCGCCCGGCCGCCCAGTGCGGCGGCGTCCAGGTGGTCGCGGACCAGCTCCAGGGCGGCTCCGGACAGCGAGGTCACCGATCCGGCGTCGATCACGTCCACCCGCACCGGTTCGCGGCCGTAGCGGCGCTGGAAGGCCGCGACGACGTCGGCGTCCACCGCCCCGGCCAGGCACAGCGCCCGCCCGTCGGCGGTGTTCAGCAACCGGACCAGGCCGCGGTGGCCCGGCGGGGGCGACGTCACCCGGCCAGTGTCCCGCCGCCCCCGCCTGGCCGCTCGGACGGCCGGTCGCCGGATGACGGCCGGGCTCGCCCGGGTGTGACCTGCGGCCACCGACTAGGTTCAGACCGGACTTCCAAGGCGAGCGGCGAGGTGAGCACGGTGGGCAGGTCGGTGCTGGTGACCGGTGGGAACCGCGGGATCGGGCTGGCCATCGCCCGCTCGTTCGCCGAGGCGGGTGACTCCGTGGCGGTGACCCACCGCGGCAGCGGCGCCCCGGAAGGGCTGTTCGGGGTGCAGTGCGACGTCACCGACGCCGCCGCCGTCGACCGCGCCTTCACCGAGGTCGAGGAGCACCAGGGGCCCGTCGAGGTCCTGGTCAGCAACGCCGGCATCACCCGGGACGGGCTGCTGCTGCGGATGGGCGAGGACGCGTTCACCGACGTCATCGACGCCAACCTCACCGCCGCCTACCGGGTCGCCAAGCGGGCGGCGCCGAAGATGGTGCGCGCCCGCGCCGGGCGGATGATCTTCATCTCCTCGGTCGTCGGGCTGCTCGGCTCGGCCGGCCAGGTCAACTACGCGGCCAGCAAGTCCGGCCTGGTCGGGCTCGCCCGCTCCATCGCCCGCGAGCTGGGTGGCCGCAACATCACCGCCAACGTGGTCGCGCCGGGGTTCGTGTCGACAGACATGACCGCGGAGCTGCCCGAGAAGCGGCAGCAGGAGATCCTCGGGCAGGTGCCGCTGGGCCGGCTGGCCGAGGCAGACGAGATCGCCGGCGTCGTCCGCTTCCTGGCGGGCGAGCAGGCGGGGTACATCACCGGGGCGGTCGTCCCGGTCGACGGCGGACTGGGGATGGGGCACTGACCATGGGCATTCTGGACGGCAAGAAGATCCTCATCGCGGGCGTGCTGACCGAGCAGTCGATCGCGTTCTCGGTCGCGCGTCTCGCGCAGGAGCAGGGCGCCACCGTCGTCCTCTCCAACTTCGGCCGGGCCCTGTCGCTCTGCCAGCGGATCGCGAAGAGGCTGCCGCAGGAGGCGCCGGTCGTCGAGCTGGACGTGACGAACACCGAGCACCTGGCCACGCTGGCCGACCGGCTGCGTGAGCACGTCGACGGCTTGGACGGCGTGGTGCACTCCATCGGCTTCGCGCCGCAGGAGGCGATGGGCGAGGGGTTCCCCGAGGTCGCGTGGGAGCACGCGGCGACGGCGTTCCAGGTCTCGTCGTGGTCCCTGGCCTCGCTGACCCAGGCCTGCCGGCCGCTGTTCGGCGACACCGCCTCGGTGGTCGGCCTGACCTTCGACGCCACCGTCGCCTGGCCGGTCTACGGCTGGATGGGGGCGGCGAAGGCGGCCCTGGAGTCGACGTCCCGGTACCTGGCCCGTGAGCTGGGCCCCGAGGGCGTCCGGGTCAACCTGGTCGCGGCCGGCCCGCTGCGCACCATGGCGATGAAGTCGATCCCGGGCAGCGCGCAGTTCGAGGAGGCCTGGGAGGGTCGCGCCCCGCTGGGCTGGTCGGTCACCGACACCGAGCCGGCCGGCAAGGCCGTCACCGCGCTGCTCTCGGACTGGTTCCCGGCCACGACGGGTGAGATCGTCCACGTCGACGGCGGCTTCCACGCCGTGGGGGTATGACGGTCAGGTGACCGACCTCGCGCGCCCCCGGCACCCCCTCCCCGCCGGGGCCTCCATCACGCCTCCCGACCAGCAGCCGGACGAGTCCCCGTCGCTCGCGGTCCGCAACAACGGGGGTGTCGAGCCGGCCCGCACACCGGCGCCGGCCGGGCGCCGTGAGGCGCTGCTGGTGCTCGGCTTCGGTGGCCCGGAGGGCTCCGACGACGTGATGCCGTTCCTGCTCAACGTCACCCGCGGCCGGGGCATCCCGCCGGAGCGACTGGAGGCCGTCGCCGAGCACTACCGCCACTTCGGCGGTGTCAGCCCGATCAACGACCAGAACAAGGCGCTGGTCGCCGCGCTGGAGGCCGAGCTCACCGGCGCCGGCATCGACCTGCCGGTCTACTGGGGCAACCGCAACTGGGCGCCCTACGTCGAGGACGCCTGGCGGCAGATGGCCGACGACGGCATCGAGCACGCCTACGTGCTCGCCACCTCGGCCTACGCCTCGTTCTCCGGGTGCCGGCAGTACCACGAGGACGTCGCCCGGGCCCGGGTCGCGCTGGAGCTCGACCCGTCCGCGCCCACCGGCCCGACCGCGGAGAAGCTGCCGCACTACTTCGACGCCCCCGGCTTCGTGCAGGCCAACGCCGAGGCGCTGGCCGCCGCGATCGCCTCGCTGCCCGAGGAGTTCCGCGGCACCGCGCGGCTGGTGGCCACCGCGCACAGCATCCCGAACGCGATGGCCGCGGTGGCCGGGCCGGGCGGTGGCGCCTACGAGGCCGAGCTGCAGCGAGCCGCCCAGCTGGTCGTCGAGGC
This sequence comes from Modestobacter sp. KNN46-3, assembly GCF_011039295.1. Lineage (NCBI taxonomy): Bacteria > Bacillati > Actinomycetota > Actinomycetes > Geodermatophilales > Geodermatophilaceae > Modestobacter > Modestobacter sp. KNN46-3. Next base: position 29,630 of record NZ_JAAKGN010000038.1, read on the forward strand.
GGCGGCCCCCGGGCGCGACTTCGACCTGGTGTGGCAGAGCCGCAGCGGGCCGCCGTCCGTGCCGTGGCTCGAGCCCGACGTCAACGACCACCTGCGCGCGCTGGCGGAGTCGGGGGAGACCGCCGTCGTCCTCTTCCCGATCGGCTTCATCTCCGACCACCTCGAGGTCATCTGGGACCTGGACAACGAGGCCGAGGAGACCGCCGGCGAACTGGGCCTGGCCTTCGCCCGGGCGGCGACCGCGGGCACGCACCCGGCGTTCGTCGCCTCGCTGCGGGAGCTGCTGGTCGAGCGCCGGGCAGGCGGCGAGCCGCGGCTGGGCACCAACTGCCCGGCGTCCTGCTGCTTCGTCCAGCGCCCGGCCCGCCCGGCGGCCTGACGCCGCTCTGCACGCTCTCCGTGCGCATCGCCCGTGCTGCGGCGCGGGCACAGCGCACGGAGAGCGTGCAATGAGAGCGCCGCGGCTCAGCCCCGCGGGATCCAGTTGTAGGCGGCGACCGTCGCCTCGCGGACGGCGGTCGCCAGCGGGCGCAGCGCCTCGTCGCGGGCTGCTGCCTGCGCGTGGGTGACCGCGGCTCCCGGCGCGTCGGCCATCGCCAGGTCCAGCACCTGGGACAACCGCTGTGCCCGGCCGAGCACCGACAGCGCCACCGGGTCGTGGTCGGCCGGCAGCCCGGGGGCGTGCACGGTCCGGGCCAGCCCGGCCAGCAACCCGGGGACCTCGGGGTTCCACCGGGCGAGGTCCAGCGCGGCGAGCGTGCGGGCGGAGTCGCCGACGGCGAGGTCCAGCGCACCGGAGACCGCCCGCAGGTTGCCCTCCACCGGCGGTGCCAGGGGTGGCGCGCCGTCCAGGGAGACCGCCGTCCAGGAGACCGCCTCGGGCCCCAGCGCCTCCGGGACCAGGGCGAGCCGGGTGCCGACGGCGGCCTGCCCGGCCTCCAGGCCGAGCGCCACCAGCTCCGGCACCGCCGGCAGGCCGCGGGTGTCACCGGGCACCGGCAGCACCAGCCGCAGCCGTTGCTCGCCCAGGCCGCGGAGCGAGCTCAGCGCCCAGCCCAGCGGTACCGCCTCGTCGGTGCCGGGCAGCCCGACGACCCGGTGGGCCGTCTCGCCCAGCAGGACGTCGAGTGCCTCGTCGTAGGAACTGCGGCCGGTGAGCCAGGCGGTGGCCCAGACGGCGAACCGGCCGGCGGCGATGTCGTGCACGGTGAACGAGGCTACGACGGCCGCGCCACCGGCCGTCGCCCGACCGACCGGCCACGTCCCGCGGGCCGCACAGGCGTGGACGGCGACCGGATGACGCGTTCGCGTGCCAGACTCGGAGTGTGCCCGCCTGGTTGCTCTGGTTGATCGCCTCAGGCCTGTTCGCGGCCGGCGAGGTCGCCAGCCTGGACCTGGTCCTGCTGATGTTCGCCGGCGGCGCGCTGGGCGGCATGGGCGTGGCCCTGCTGGGCGGGGACCTGCTCCTCCAGGTGATCGCGTTCATCGTCGTCTCGGCCGGGCTGCTGGTCCTCGTCCGGCCCGTCGCCAAGCGGCACCTGGTCGACCGCACCCCCGAGCAGATCGACGGCGTCGCGACCTACGTCGGCCGCGAGGCCGTGGTCAGCCAGCGCGTCGACAACTCCGCCGGCCGGATCCGGCTGGGCGACGACGAGTGGACCGCGCGCACCCAGCTCGACGACGAGACCTACGACGTCGGCGCCGAGGTGCGGATCGTGCAGATCGAGGGGCCGATCGCCTACGTCAGCCGTCTCTGAGGTGACGTCCGGGTGACCGGGGCCCCAGGGGTCCTCAGGTGGCGCCGGACGGGGCAAGATCGGATCGACGCACCACTCCTAGGAACGGAGCACCGCCCTCGTGGAACCCGCCTTGATCGCTCTGATCGTGATCGCCGTGCTGGTGGCCTTCGTGCTGGCCAAGAGCGTGACGATCGTCCCGCAGGCGCAGGCGAAGGTGGTCGAGCGCCTGGGCCGGTACAGCCGCACCCTCTCGCCCGGGCTGGCGCTGCTCGTGCCGTTCGTCGACCGGGTGCGCGCGACGATCGACCTGCGCGAGCAGGTCATCTCCTTCCCGCCGCAGCCGGTCATCACCGCCGACAACCTCCAGGTCGGCATCGACACCGTCGTCTACTTCCAGGTCACCGACCCGCGCCTGGCGGTCTACGGGATCGCCAACTACATCACCGGCATGGAGCAGCTCACGACCACGACGCTGCGCAACGTCGTCGGTGGGCTGAACCTCGAGGGTGCGCTGACCGGCCGGGACGGCATCAACTCCCAGCTGCGCACCGTGCTCGACGGCACCACCGGCCCGTGGGGCCTGCGGGTCGCCCGGGTGGAGATCAAGGCGATCGACCCGCCGCCCTCCATCCAGGACTCGATGGAGAAGCAGATGCGCGCCGACCGCGACAAGCGCGCTGTCATCCTGACCGCCGAGGGGCAGCGGCAGTCGGCGATCACCACGGCCGAGGGCCAGAAGGCCGCCTCGATCCTCTCCGCGGAGGGCAAGAAGCAGGCCGCGATCCTCGACGCCGAGGCCGAGCGGCAGAGCCGGATCCTGCGGGCCGAGGGCGAGCGCGCCGCGCTGTTCCTGCAGGCGCAGGGGCAGGCGAAGAGCATCGAGACGGTGTTCCAGGCCATCCACGACGGCAAGCCCGACCAGGGCCTGCTGGCCTACCAGTACCTGCAGACGCTGCCGAAGATCGCCCAGGGCGACGCCAACAAGATGTGGATCGTGCCCAGCGAGTTCAGCAAGGCGCTGGAGGGGCTGTCCAAGCTGGGTGGCGGCGACGACGGTGAGGGACAGCGCAGCTGGCTGGACGTCGACGCGTCCTCCGGTGCCCAGGGCGCGACCCAGGCGCCGGCGTCGTCCCTGGACACCAGCAACTGGTTCGACTCGAACCTGCCGCCGGCCGCCGAGCAGCCCGAGGCCAAGATCTCGCTGTCCAGCATCGCCGACACGGCGGGGGAGACGGCGCCGCAGATCCCCAAACCGCCGCCGCTGTCACAGGTCAAGCAGGACGTGCAGGAGAGCGGCCCGGCCGCCGACCCGCGCAACCGCCCCGCGGACGACGACCCGCTCCAGCTGCCCCCGGGCTGACCCGCTGGACGCCGATGGCCCAGAACTCATCGAGTTCTGGGCCATCGGCGTTCAGTGCTCGCGGCTGGAGGCCCCTAGTTGTACTGCCCGGACAGGTTGGTGCAGCGCTGCGATGAGCAGCTGATCTTGATGTGAGGAGGGACCTCCGGGTTGGGTGTGGGAGCCGCCAAGCACCCGCACCGACCCAGGAGGTCCCTCGTGGTCCA
>NZ_JAAKGN010000039.1:0-32471 GCF_011039295.1 Modestobacter sp. KNN46-3
CCGTGGCTGCGTCGATGGCACACGACCCGCGGGGCTCGGTGGACTCGTTGGCCGTCACGCCGAGCGGGGTCACCGCAGCAGGCTGGGCCTACGACCCGGACGCGGTCTCCTCCCGAGCCGTGGTCGGCTTGGTCATCGACGGTGCCAAGGTCAGCGGTACCTCGGTCACCGAGGCGAGGCCGGACGTCGATGCGGCCTTCGGGGTGGGTCCCGACCACGGCTCGGGAGGAGACCGCGTCCGGGTCGTAGGCCCAGCCTGCTGCGGTGACCCCGCTCGGCGTGACGGCCAACGAGTCCACCGAGCCCCGCGGGTCGTGTGCCATCGACGCAGCCACGGCCGCCGCGGCCCGCGTGCGGATGTCGCCCAGCTTGGCGTACCCGGCCTGCCCCGGACACGACGTGCTGCCCACGTCCCGGTGCCCGAAGACCGTCGGGACCCGGACACTCGTACCGGCGGCGTACTTGGCGGTGCCGCCACCCCCGGACACGAGGGTCGTGGTGCCGCGCGGGTCGACGCCGTAGAGGGAGAGCTTCCAGGCCACCAGCGCTGCCACCGTGTCCACCACCGCCTCGCTCGGCGTGGTGGTGGAGTAGTCACCGAGCATGGAGACGCCGAACGTGCCGGTGTTGAAGCCGCCGGCGTGGGCGCCGACAACCGGGCTGGCGATGCCGCGATCCCCGCTGTAGCGCCCCTCCCAGGCGCGGCCGAACTTGTCGACGATGACGTTGTAGCCGATGTCCCCCCAGCCCCGGCTGATGGTGTGGTAGGCGTAGATCGCCCGCATGATCCCCGGCACCGCGTCGGCGGTGTAGCTGTTCTTGTCCGCCGTGTGGTGGATGGTCGCCGCCTTGATCGACGGCGCGTAGCTCGGGTCCCAGGCGCGGATGGACTCATCCGCGCCCCACTGCGCGCGGGAGTAGATCGGGGGCATCGGCGTGGCGGCCTCGGCCTCGTCCAGCGCCCTGGACTCCGAGACCGCGGCGTCCGCGGGGCTGGTGCCCGGGTCGATCAGCTCGATCCGGACGTCCTGCGGGGAGCTCCCGTCCAGTGCCTGGACGATCACCTCCATCCCCGAGGCCGGCCCGGTGTAGTACGGCGCGGTGCCGTCCCGGACGCCGTCGCCGGGGTCGGTCTGCTCCGCGTCGTCCTTCTCCAGCCGGGTCCACGAGCCCCAGGACCCGCCCTCGGCCCGCACCCGCACCTGGGCGACGACCTCCTCGACCGAGTCGTCCCGCTCCCAGGTCACCCCCACCGCGGAGAAGGGGGCGGACTCCGGCCGCGAGACCGTCAGAGCGGGCAGCCCGGGGATCTCCTCCCCGGTGGCCGGCGGGGCGACCTCGTCCACGTCCTCGCCGTCCGCAGGCTGCCCGACCGCGGGGCGGCTGCCGGTGGGTTCGGCCGGTGCGGTGGGTGCGGCCGGTGCAGCGGGTGCGCCGCCGACGGTGTCCTCGGCGAGCTCCGTCGAGTCGGCCGACGCCTCGAACGACCCGAGAGCGATGGTGTCCACCGACGGTGCGACGGGCTCGGGAGCTGGTCCCGACGCGACATAGACCGGCAGCACGATGAACGCACCCGTCATGGCGATGAATGCAGTCAGGCCCGCGGTGGTGCGGCGCACGAGGGGTCCTCCGATGAGCGACAGCGGTGGTCGACCCAGGGGTCAGACCGGTTCTCTGTCCATCTCATCGGCAGGACCGCGCGTGTACCTGAAGCAGCAAGTGACGAAAAGTCACCACAACGTGATGTGCCGGGCTGCGGCGCGCGACCGCGAACCGCAGATCAGTCGCGGAACCCCTGCTGCATGGCCACGTGGAGCGCCTCACGCCAGGGACGGGTCGGGGTGAGCCCTGCCGCCCCCCACGCGGACCCGTCGAGGACCGAGTACGCCGGTCGCGGCGCCGGGCGGGGGAAGGCATCCGTGGTCGTCGGCTGCACCCGCTCCGGGTCGGCACCCAGCTCCTCGAACACGGCGCGAGCCAGGCCGAACCAGCTGACCTGCCCGCTGTTCGTGCAGTGCAGCACCGGTGGGACGGCGTCGACCCGCTCCCCCAGCTCGACGAGTCCCGCGGCGAGGTCGGCCGACCACGTCGGCGAGCCGACCTGGTCGTCGACGACCGAGAGGGTCTCGCGCTGGGCCTCCAGGTTGGTCATCGTGCGGACGAAGTTCCCACCGTGCCGGCCGTACACCCATGCGGTGCGGACCACGGTCGCGTCGTCCCCGACCGCGGCGATCGCCTGCTCGCCGGCCAGCTTGGTGCGGCCGTACGCCGACCGGGGAGCCGTGGGCGAGTCCACCCGGTAGGGCTCGGTGGCGGAGCCGTCGAAGACGTAGTCGGTGGAAACGTGCACCAGCCGCCCGCGGCCGGCCATCTCCTCGGCCAGCCACCCCGGCGCCGCGCCGTTGACGACCTGGGCGGTGGCCTCGTCGGTCTCGGCCGGGTCGACCGCCGTGTACGCGGCGGCGTTCAGCAGCACCGCCCGGGAACCGGCGGACCGGTCCAGCCAGTCGCGCACCGTGGCCCGGACGGAGGACTCGTCGGTGAGGTCGACCTCGGCCCGGCCGACCGCCGTCACCTGGTCGTCCGGCCGCCCGGAGAGCACCCCGAGCAGGTCGTGGCCCAGCTGCCCGCGGGCGCCGGTGACCAGCCAACTGATCGGCGAGGCGGTGCTCATGCGCGCGCGGTCGCCGCGGCGGCCTTGAGCGGCTCCCACCAGGCGCGGTTGTCCCGGTACCACTGCACGGTGAGCGCGAGCCCGTCCTCGAAGGACATCCGGGGGGCGTAACCGAGCGCGCCGGTCTTCGAGTAGTCGACCGAGTAGCGCAGGTCGTGCCCGCCACCGCGCGGGTCGACGATGTGCTCGACGTGGCTCCAGTCCCGCCCGGTCGCCTCCAGCAGCTTCTCGGTGAGCTCACGGTTGGACAGCTCGCGGCCGCCGCCGATGTTGTAGTACTCGCCGGGCGCGCCCTTCTCCAGCACCAGCTGGATGCCACGGCAGTGGTCGTCGACGAACAGCCAGTCGCGGACGTTCGCACCCTCGCCGTACAGCGGCACCGTGAGCCCGTCGAGCAGGTTGGTGACGAACAGCGGGATGACCTTCTCCGGGAAGTGGTACGGCCCGTAGTTGTTGCTGCACCGGGTGATGGAGATGTTCATCCCGTAGGTCTTGGCGTACGCCCGGGCGATGAGGTCGCTGCCGGCCTTGGACGCGGAGTACGGGGAGTTCGGCTCCAGGATGTGGTCCTCGGTCCAGGAGCCCTCGTCGATGGAGCCGTAGACCTCGTCGGTGGAGACGTGCACGACTCGGCCCACCTCCGCGCGGAGAGCCGACTCGAAGACCTGCTGCGACCCCAGCACGTTGGCCAGCACGAACCCGGCCGCACCGGTGATCGACCGGTCGACGTGCGACTCGGCGGCGAAGTGGACCACCGCGTCGTGCCCGGGCAGGACGGCGTCGAGGTCCTCGGCCGAGCAGATGTCGCCCTGCACGAACCGGTACCGCGGGTTCTCCGCCACCGGAGCGAGGTTCGCGAGGTTACCGGCGTAGGTCAGCTTGTCGAAGACCGTCACCTCGGCGTCCTCGAAGCCGGGGTAACCGCCGGAGAGCATGGTCCGCACGTAGTGCGAGCCGATGAAGCCGGCGCCGCCGGTGACCAGGATGCGCATCTGAGAAGAGCCCTTCGAGTGACTGGGCGGACAGGTGGTGTCGAGCAGTCTCGCAGAACTGCGTCGCTGCCCGGCGTGGACGTGTTCTGCACGTATCGTCGCCCGCACTCCGCCGCGAGACCTGAGGCGCGCTGAACGACCGAGGCCGGCGCCGCTACGTGAGGACATCTGTGAGCTACCACGACGACCGCACCGGGGCCTCCCGCCCGCTGCCGCCCCGGCTGGACCCGCGCGCCGGCCGTCCCTCGCGACCCGCTGCGCCCGGGGACCCGACCGGTCCCGGCCGCCGCCGACTCGCCGCCGGCGCCCGGGTGGTCGCCGGCCTGCTCTCCCTGGTCCTGCTGGGCACCAGCGGGTGGGGCTGGTACCTCGGCCGCGTCGCCGACGCCAGCGTCAACCGCACGAACGCCATCCCCACCTCGGGCAACGAGCAGACCGTGGACACCGGCGCGGCGATGAACCTGCTGCTCGTGGGCAACGACAGCCGCGCAGGCGCCACGGAGGAGGAGCTGGCCCTGCTCAACACCGAGGCCAACCCCGGGCTGAACACCGACACCATGATCCTGGCGCACGTCCCGGCCGACGGGTCCGCAGCGTCGTTCGTCTCCTTCCCGCGCGACTCCTACGTGGAGATCCCCGGCTACGGGTGGGACAAGCTCAACGCCGCCTACGCCTACGGCGGGATGGAGGCCCCGGACGGCGCTTCCGACGCCGCGGTGCAGGCAGCCGGTGCGCAGCTGCTGATCCAGACGATCAGCTCGCTGACCGGCCTGCGGATCGACCACTACGCCGAGGTCGACCTGCTGGGCTTCTTCAAGCTGTCCACCGTCGTCGGCGGCGTGGAGGTCAACCTCTGCGAACCGGCGAAGGACAGCTTCTCCGGCGTGGACCTGCCCGCCGGCGTGCAGACCATCAGCGGCGAGCAGGCGCTGGCCTTCGTGCGCCAGCGACACGGCCTGCCGCGGGGCGACTTCGACCGCATCGTCCGGCAGCAGACGTTCATCGGCGGCATGATCCGCAAGATGCTCAGCGACAACGTGCTGCTGGACCTGGGCAAGCAGCGCGAGCTGGTCCAGGCCGCCGCGGACGCCCTGACCGTCGACCAGAACCTCGACCTGCTCCGGCTGGCACAGCAGATGCAGTCGGTCACCCCGGGCAGCATCGACTTCCAGACCGTCCCCTACGTCGGGACCGACCGGGACGAGCAGGACCGGTCGATCATCCGACTGGAGGACGAGAAGACCCTGCACGCCTTCTTCGCCCAGCTCAACGCAGAGCCCGCGCCGGCGGAGGAGACGGCCGAGACCGAGGCACCCGCAGCGGTCAGCGCCGCCGACGTGGACGTGGAGGTCTACAACGGCTCCGGCATCTCCGGGCTGGCCGGCGACGCCGGCGAGGAGCTGACGGCGTCGGGCTTCCAGGTCACCGGGACGGCGAACGCCGACTCCATGGACTACGAGGTCACCGAGATCCGGCACGCCGCCGGGGACGAGGCGCTGGCGGCGGCGCTGGCCGCCCAGGTCCCCGGTGCGATCACCAAGGTCGTCGACGACGCGGCCAGCGGCACCGTCCAGCTGGTGCTCGGCTCCGACTTCAACGGCGTGGGACAGGCCGTGACCGCCGCACCGCCGGCCCCGGTGACGGAGGGCGCGGACGCCCGGACCGCCGCTGACACCGACTGCATCAACTGAGCCGACGCGGCATACACGGCACACACGAGGGAGGTCCCACCCGATCGGGTGGGACCTCCCTCGCGTACGTGGGGCGTGCGCGGCTCAGATGGGCAGGCGGCGGAACAGCGCGCGCGGGGTGTGCCGCAGCCCGCTCATGACCCAGCGCATCGCGCCGGGCACCCAGACCGTGTGCCGGTCCTTGCGGATGCCGGTGACGATCGCCTCGGCGACGGCCTCCGGGGTGGTCGCCAGCGGCGCGTCGTCCAGGCCCTCGGTCATCTTGGACCGCACGAAGCCCGGCCGGACGACGAGCACGGAGACGCCGGTGCCGACCAGCGAGTCGGCCAGCCCGGAGTAGAAGGCGTCCAGTCCGGCCTTGGTGGAGCCGTAGACGAAGTTGGACGCCCGCGGTCGCTCACCGGCCACCGAGGAGAGCGCGACGATGACGCCGTGCCCCTGCTGACGCATCTGGTTGGCCAGCTCGGTGCCCACCACCGTGGGCGCGACGTAGTTGACCTGGGCCAGCCGGGCCACGGCCGTCGCGTCCGTGCGCAGCTGGTCGGCCGACCCCAGCAGCCCGAAGGCGACCACCGCGATGTCGATGTCTCCCGCGGCAGCTGCCTCGGCGACCATCCGGCCCGGCGACGCCGGGTCGTCGGCGTCGAAGTCGACGACCTGGACCTTCGCGCCGGCGGCGGTGAGCTCCGCGGCGACGGCGCTGCGGCGTGGGGTGTCCCGCGCGGCGACGACCACCCGCAGCGGGCGCTCCGCGAGGTAGCGGTGCGCGGTGGCCACCGCGATGTCGGAGGTGCCGCCGACGAGCAGCAGCGAGCTGGGCGAACCGAGCGCGTCGATCACAGCCCGAGCCTCCTGGCCAGGTCGGAGGTGAAGACGCCGTCCGGGTCGACCTGCTTGCGCACGGCCCGGAAGTCGTCGAGGCGGTCGTACATCTTCTCGAAGGTCTCCGGGCGCACCCGGGAGTCCTTCGCCAGGTAGGTCCGACCCGTTGCTGCGATGACGACCTCGTCGAGGGAGTCCAGCAGGCCGGCCAGCCCCTTCATCACCGGGATGTCCAGCGCCAACGTCCAGCCGGGCGAGGGGTAGGACAGCATGCCGGGGTTGCCCGGCCCGAACCGCTTGAGGACGGCGAGGAAGGACGCCGTCCCGAAGGAGCTGAGGCGGTCCAGCACCTCGCGCATGGCCTCCTCCTGCCCGAAGGGCACGGTCACCTGGTACTGCACGAAGCCGCGGGGGCCGTAGATGCGGTTCCAGCCTCCCACGGCGTCCAGCGGGTGGAAGAACGTCGGGATGCTCTGCAGCTGGTCCCGCTTGAGCTTCGGGGCCTTGCGGTACCAGAGCTCGTTGAACGCCGCGACCGTGGCCAGGTTCAGCAGGCCGGGCGGGAAGACGTCGGGCACGGACGCCTTGACCGACCCGTGGTACCCCAGCGGGTCGGTCCGGCGCTTGGCCGGCAGCTCGTCCAGCTTCGCGAACCGGCCGCGGGTGACCACCGAGCGGCCCATCCGCCTGCCCTTGGCGAGGGTGTCGATCCAGGCCACCGAGTACTCGTAGAGGTGGTCGGTCTCGGCCAGCAGGGTCATCAGGGAGTCGAGGTCGGGCGTGCGGTCGGTGTCGACCAGGCAGCGCGAGGACTCGATCGCCTTCATCTGCACCTGCGCCCGGAGGACGACGCCGGTCAGGCCCATGCCGCCGACGGTGGCCCAGAACAGGTCGGGGTCGGACTCCGGGCTGACCCGGCGGACCTGGCCGTCGGCGGTGAGCAGGTCCAACCACCGGACGTGCTGGCCAAAGCTGCCGGCGACGTGGTGGTTCTTGCCGTGGATGTCGGCGGCGATGGCCCCGCCCACGGTCACCAGCCTGGTGCCCGGCGTCACCGGGACGAAGAAGCCCTGCGGCACGAACCGGTTCATCAGCTCGTCGAGGGAGATGCCGGCCTCGACGTCGACCAGGCCGGACTCCAGGTCCGCGTGCAGGACCCGGGCGGAGGTGGTCATGTCGAGGACGGTGCCGCCGGCGTTCTGCGCGGCATCGCCGTAGCTGCGGGCCAGGCCACGGGCCACCACACCTCGACCGGTGGCGGCGAGCACAGCGGCGCGGACGTCGTCGTCACCGTGGACCGGGACCAGCGCGGCACGGGTGGGCGCGGTGCGGCCCCACCCGACCAGCGGGACGGCTCCCTGCAGGGGCCCGCCGCGAGCGTGCGAGGGGTGGGGGGCAGGGAGTGTTCCGTCAGACACCGAAGACCCCCAGGCCGACGGTCAGCACCCACAGGGCGCCGAGGACGAGCAGGACATGGTCGTGCAGGACGATCTCCTCCGGGGCACCGGCGGCGCCCTTGTCGACGTCCCGCGCGTACCGCAGGATCGCCATCACGAACGGTGCGATCGAGATGGTCGCCCACGGCACGCCGTCCTGGATCTCGGCCATCTCGAAGGCCCACAGGCAGTAGGCAGTGACGGCCACACCGGCCGACAGGCTCCAGACGAAGCGCAGGTAGCTGGCCGAGTACTCCTGCAGCGTCTTGCGCGTGGCTGCCTCGTCGCCCACGAGCACGAACTCGGAGTAGCGCTTGCCGGCGACCATGAAGAGCGAGCCGAAGGCGGCCACCAGCAGGAACCACTGGGAGAGCCACAGGCCCGCCGCGACACCGCCGGCGATGCCGCGCAGCAGGAAGCCGGAGGCCACCACGGCCAGGTCGATGACCGGCTGGTTCTTCAGGAACACGCAGTAGGCGAGCTGGATGACCACGTAGCTGCCCAGCACCCCGGCCAGCGCAGGCCGGGTCAGCAGCACCGCGGTCGTGAGGGCGACGGCGAAGAGCACCACGGCGAGCGCCACCGCGAGTGGCCGGGGCACCAGGCCCGCGGCGATCGGGCGGTACCGCTTCCGCGGGTGCCGGCGGTCCTCCTCGACGTCGATCGAGTCGTTGACCAGGTAGACCCCGGACGCCGACAGGCAGAACAGCAGGAAGGCCACCGCCGTCGGGCCCATGACGTCGGGGTCGAAGACCTCACCGGCAGCGAGAGGGGCGGCGAGCACCAGCCCGTTCTTGACCCACTGGCGGGGGCGCAGGGCACGGACCACCCCCCAGAGCCGGCCACCGCGGAAGCCGGCCGGTCGAGGCGCCTGTTCGACCGGGAGCGGGAGCACGGCGTTCGCCTCGAAGCCGTTCGGCAGACCGTGCACTGCTCCGGGCACCTGCGTGTGGTCGGACCTGGCGGACATGATCACGCCTCCCTGACGACGGAACTGCGCATCCGCCGTCGGACGACGGTGGCGACGCTGGCACCCAGGACCGCGCCGGAGAGGACGTCCGACGGGTAGTGCACACCCAGCAGTACCCGAGACACGAGCATGGCACCTGTGACCCCGGTCATGAGCGGCCCGCCGAGCATCGGGCTGAACCCGACCGCCGCGGCCGCCGTCGACGTGCTGTGCGCGCTGGGGAAGGAGAGCCGGCTGGAGGTGGCGACCAGCGGCGGGACGTCCTCCAGCGCAGGCCGCACCCGGCGGACCAGCCGCTTCACGACGACGCCGGCAGCGTGTGCCGCCACCACGCCCATCACCCCTGCGGCCCAGTCGGATCGGCGCCGCCCGCTCAGCCACCCCGTCGCGCCCAGGGCGATCCAGCCGAGCGCGTGCTCCCCGAAGTGGGAGAGCCCCCGGGCCACGGGGACGGCCGGGCCCTGCCCCAGGACCTGCCGGGTACGGCGGAGCAGCGCGTGGTCGAGCCGGGTCAGCGCCATGCCCGAGGTTGCGCTCATCGAGGGTCGATCGTAGCGGGGGAGGACCCGCCGAGCCGGATGAGAAGGACAGCTCCGTCGCGCACCTGCGATCCTGGCCAGGTGCCCGCCAGCCGACCTGCCACCCCGACCGACCTGCTGAACGCAAACCTCCGCCGGGACCCCGCCGCCCCGCTGATCACCTTCTACGACGACGTGTCCGGCGAGCGGACCGAGCTCTCGGCCACCACCCTGGCCAACTGGGTCGCCAAGACCGCCAACCTGCTGCAGGAGGAGTTCGACGTCGGCCCGGGCAGCACCGTCGGCCTGGCGCTGCCGGTGCACTGGCAGACCGCCGCGGTGCTGCTCGGGGTCTGGAGCTGCGGGGCCGCGGTGTGGGAGACCGCCGCCGAGGACGACGACCGGCTCACCGACGCCGACGTCGTGCTGGCCGACGCCGACCGGCTGCCCGCCCTGGAGGAGCTGGGCCTCGACGAGCTGCTGGGCCTGTCCCTGCACCCACTCGGGATGGGCATGACCGGGTACACCGGCCCGGCCCGGGACTTCGCGCTCGAGGTGCGCGGCCACGGCGACGTCTTCTCCCCCTGGCAGCCGGTCGACCCCGCCGGGGTCGGCCTGGTGCTCGGCGGGGGGCAGCTGAGCCTGTCCGCCCTGGTCGAGACGGCGACCGAGCTGGCCGGCCGGCTGGGGATGACCGCCGGTGACCGGGTGCTGGTCGACCAGCAGGCAGCGACGGAGGCCGGGCCGGTCGCCTGGCTGCTGGCGCCGCTGGCGGCCGGGGCCTCTCTCGTGCTCTGCCGCGCGGCCGCACCGTCCGGCCTGCTCCGTCGGGCGGAGACCGAACGGGTCACCGCTACGCTCGGGCTGAAGCTCGACGGGATCCGCGAGCTGGGCCGCCCCGCCTGACGCACCGCCTGCCCAGCCCTCGAACGGACGGTGGTCAGCGCATGGACAAGGTCGTCGCGAGCGCACGGGAGGCCGTGGCCGACGTGCCCGACGGAGCGACCCTCTCGGTCGGTGGGTTCGGGTTGTGCGGGGTGCCGGTCGCGCTCATCGACGCGCTGCTGGAGCAGGGCGCGTCGGGCCTGACGACCATCTCGAACAACTGCGGGGTCGACGACCAGGCGCTCGGGGTGCTGCTCTACGCCGGGCGGATCGCGAAGACGATCAGCTCCTTCGTGGGCGGCAACAAGGAACTGGCGCGGCTGTACCTCTCCGGCGAGCTGGAGGTCGAGCTGACCCCGCAGGGGTCGCTGGCCGAGCGGCTGCGCGCCGGGGGCACCGGCATCCCCGCCTTCTACACGCCCACCGGGGTGGGCACCCTGGTGGCCGACGGCGGCATCCCGGTGCGCTACGACGCCGAGGGCAACGTGGTGGCCACCAGCGAGCCCAAGGAGGTCCGCCGGTTCGGCGACCAGGACTTCGTGCTGGAGACGGCACTGACCGCCGACTTCGGCCTGGTCCGCGCGGCGGTCGGTGACCGGCACGGCAACCTGGTCTTCCGCGAGTCGGCCCGCAACTTCAACCCGCTGTGCGGCATGGCCGCGGCGGTCACCATCGCCGAGGTCGAGCGGCTGGTGGAGCCCGGGAAGATCCCGCCCGAGGCCGTGCACCTGCCCGGGGTGTTCGTGCAACGGGTGGTCGTCGTCGGCGACGAGGGGAAGCGGATCGAGAAGCGCACCACCCGCCCCCGCCCCGGCGCGGCTGCACCCGCGGCCGCCGGCACCGAGACCACGGAGGCCTGAGATGGCACTGTCCCGCGACGAGCTCGCCGCCCGGGTCGCCCTGGACCTGCAGGACGGCCAGTACGTGAACCTCGGCATCGGCATGCCCACCCTGGTGCCCAACCACATCCCCGACGGGGTGCACGTGGTGCTGCAGAGCGAGAACGGCGTGCTCGGCGTCGGCCCCTACCCCTTCGAGGGCGAGGAGGACGCCGATCTGATCAACGCCGGCAAGGAGACGATCACGATCCTGCCCGGGGCCAGCTTCTTCGACTCCTCGCTGTCCTTCGGCATGATCCGCGGCCACCACATCGACGTCGCCGTCCTCGGGGCCATGCAGGTCAACACCCGCGGCGACCTGGCCAACTGGCTGATCCCCGGCAAGATGGTCAACGGGATGGGCGGGGCGATGGACCTCGTCCACGGTGCCCGCGAGGTGATCGTGATGATGGAGCACGTCGCCCGCGACGGCTCCCCCAAGATCGTCGAGGAGTGCTCCCTGCCGCTGACCGGCAAGGGCTGCGTCGACCGCATCATCACCGACCTGGCCGTCATCGACGTCACCGACACCGGGCTGGTGCTCCGCGAGACCGCTCCCGGCGTCACCGTCGCCGACGTCGTCGCCGCCACCGGCGCCCCGCTGCAGGTCGACGGCGAGGTGCCCACCATGGCGCTGCCGGCCACCGTGTGAAGAAGGACCCCCCTGCCCCCCACGCCTCGCACGCTCGGCGCGGGCCCCTGCAGGGGGGCCGTACGCGGTCCGGGAACGAGAGTCGATGACCTTCTCCGTCATCGCCCGGGACGCCGCGACGGGCGACCTGGGCATCGCGGTCTCCTCCTGCATCCTGGCCGTCGGCCGGGCCGTCCCCACGGTCCGGCCCGGGGTGGGGGTGATCGCGGTCCAGGCGCGCAGCCGGCGAGGGCTGGGCACCTCCCTGCTGGCCGGCCTGGCCGACGGCGCCTCGCCGCAGGACCTGGTGCGCCGGGCCGCGCACGCCGCCGACGACGCCGACCGCCAGATCGCCGTCCTGGACGCCACCGGCCGGGTGGCCGCCGACACCGGGCCGGGGTCCCTGCCCACCAGCGGGCACGTGCTGGGTGAGGGTTTCAGCGTGCAGGGCAACATGCTCGCCTCCCCCGACGTCCTGCCGGCCATGGCCCAGGCCCTGGGCGCCACCGGCGGCGCGCTGGCCGATCGGCTCATCGCGGCACTGACCGCCGGGCAGGACGCCGGCGGCGACCTCCGCGGCCGCCAGTCCGCCGCGCTGCAGGTGGTCAGCGGGACCCCCGACACCGAGGACGACGACGGCGTCCGGGTGGACCTGCGGGTCGACGACTCCGGAGACCCCGTCGCCCAGCTGCGGATGCTGCGCAACCTGCAGCGCGCCTACGACGAGCGCGACTACGAGACCCTCGCGGTCTTCGCGCCGGAGGGAGCCCGGGACCTGTACGCGGCACTGGCCGCCTCCCGCCGCGGCGACCGGGCCGCAGCCCGTAGCGCCCTGGAGGCCGTGCGCGCCCGCCCGGGCTGGTCGACGTGGCTGACGTCGATGGCCGGCGACTCCCGGCTGGCTGGGGTCTCCCGGCTGCTGGAATGACCCCCGCCCCCGAGCGAGCCGCCGGTTAGAGTCCGTCCAGGACGAGGTCGAGAGCATGCGACTCGGTGAGGGCGGGAGCACTGCGTGGTCAACCGAGACCAACCCGTTGCGACCGAGCGCACGGGTTCCTCGAGCGGCCGCACCAGCTCGCCCACCGCGCGGCGCCGCCTGGGTGACTGGCTCTACCGCCCCACTCCCCGAACCCCCTGGTACGAGGGCGCCGTCGTCCTCCTGCTGTCCGCTGCGGTGGCGCTGTTCCGGCTCCCCCCGGGCCGGCTGGACACGATCTGGGCAGAGGACGGCGTCGTCTTCCTGCGCCAGGCCGAGGAGAGCATGGGACTGGGTCCCCTCTTCCGGCCGTACTCCGGCTACCTGCACCTGCTCCCCCGGCTGGTCGCCGAGGTCGCCAGCTGGTTGCCGCTGCACCTGGCCGGCCTCGTCTTCAGCATCTCCGCGGCGCTGGTCGTCGGGACCGCCTCCTGGTCGGTGTGGGTGTTCGGGCGGGCCCACCTGCCCTCTCCCTGGCTGCGTGGTGGCCTTGCGGCCGCCGTCGCACTGGTGCCCGCCGGTGGCCTGGAGGCCGCCGACAACGTCGCGAACAGCCACTGGTTCCTGATCTTCGCCGCCTTCTGGGCGCTCATCGGCCGACGCCGGTCGGCCTGGGGCCACGTCCTGCCCGCCCTCATCGTGATGCTGGCCGCACTGAGCGACCCCCTCGCCGTCGTGCTCCTCCCGCTGGCGCTCGGCCGCCTGGTCCTGCTGCCCCGCCGTGAGTGGTGGGTGGCCGGGACGTACCTCATCGCGATGACCGTCCAGCTGATCGTCGTCCTGTCCGCCGAGCGGACGACCGGCGCACGCCCGGCTGCGATGGAGATCGCCTTCGGCTACGCGCTCCGCGTGGTGTCGACCTCGATCGTGGGCAACGGGGGAACCCAGCGGCTGGTCGGCGCGGGCGGTCGTGAGCTCGTCTGGACGGTCGGGGTGGTGATCGCGGCCGCACTGCTCGTCGCCCTCCTCTTCTCCCGGCCCGAACGCCGTCCGCTCATCGTCACGGCGGCCGTCGCCTCGGTCGGGCTGTTCTGCGTGGAGAGCCTCTTCGCCCTCAACGTCGAGTACCCCCCGGCCGGGGCACTGGCGAACGACCTCCACCTGAGCGCGCGCTACACCATCGTGCCGTCGCTGCTGCTCTTGTCGGCGCTCGCTGTGGCTGCCCAGGGCGTCGCCGAGCGGCTGTCGGGCAGCTGGCGTGCACTCGTCCTGGTGACCGCGCTCGTCCCCGTCGCCCTGATGGCCGGGTTCGACTACCGCAGCGAACCCGACCCGCGCGCCACCGCCCCGGAGTGGTCGGACTCAGTGGAGGGCGCGGAGCAGGAGTGCGCGGCCGGCGGCCCCGACCAGGTGGTGGTGCTCCCCATCGCTCCCACCGAGCCCTGGGCCGTCGAGCTCACCTGCGGGATCGTGACCGGCGGCTGACGGACGGCCGGACCAGCGATCGCGCTGGCGATCAGCGGAGCAGGCTGCGGGCGATCACCATGCGCTGCACCTCCCGGCTGCTGGACTGAGGAGGCCGTCGCCCGGTCGCGCACCAGGTCGCCCGGCCCTGCCCCGGGCGCAGAGCAGCCGGTCCGGTGCCCGGGATTGCCGGTGACCGGCAACCCCACCGCGATCGGGATGGCCGGTCACCGACCTGTCCCCCCTCCCCGTGTGCGGGCAGGCTGACTCCAGGCCCCCAGGTGCTGGGCGCTGTCCGTGACAGCCGGCGTCTGGACCTGCCGGCGACGAGGAGGTGACCGGGGTGTCCGCACCACACAGCGGCACGGCTGCGCTGCCCGTGCCACCCGGACGTCATCGGTCGCCGGTCACCGGAGCCGAGCGGCTGGCCCTGGCGACGAACCTGCGGGCGCGCGGCCTGCGTGGCCTGGACATGCTGCGCCGCAGCCAGGACCGGGCGCCCCCTCGGCGCACCTGACCCGCTGCGGGTCCCTCGTTCCTCCTCGCGCGCCCCGATCCGATGGCGCGTGCTCTCCGCCGTCCCCAGGAGCAGTCCATGCGCACCACCGCCACCGCCACCGCCACAGCCACCGCCACACCCTCCGCGACTCCGGGGACGGACTGGACGTCCTCCCGGGCGCTGCTGGAGGCCCAGCGCGCCGACTGCCTCCGTCAGCGCGAACTCGCCCTGGCCGAGACGGTCACGTCGGTGCCCGACCCGGTCGCCCTCCGCCGGGCCGACAGCCTTCTGCGCACCATCCAGGAGATCGACGCGGCGCTGGACCGGATCGCGACCGGCACGTACGGCTCCTGCGCGCACTGCGGATCGGCCATCCCCCCGGAGCGACTCGAGTTCCGCCCGTTCGCAGCGAACTGCGTCTCCTGCCTGTGACCACACTGACCGCGAGGAGCCGCCCCGTGTCCGCTCCGTCCGCCGCTCGTGCCGTCCCCGACGACCAACTGCTGTCCGTCACCACCGTGCGCGGGGACCGGCCGGGTCGTGTCCTCGTCGACGTCACCGGCGAGGTGGACAACGCCACCGCCCCGCTGCTCCGGCTGTGCCTGGACAGCCAGACCGCCCAGCGGGAGCTCCGTGAGCTCGTCGTCGACCTCGCCGAGGTCACCGTCCTGGGCCCCGCCGGCGTCACCGCGCTCACCCGGGCGCACCGTCGGTGCCGGCGGCGCGGTGCCCGGCTGGTCCTGCGGTGCGCCGGCCGGCGCACCGTCCTGGACCAGCTGCAGCCGACCCGCCTGGGCTCGCTGGTGGGCGATGCGCCCACCCCCCGACCGGACCGCTGAGACGCCGATCGGCCCGACGCCGCGGTCAGCCGGGGCATGCTGGCGTCCCCGATGTCCGGCAACGCCGGTCCGGGACGCCGGCGAGACGGAGGCCTGCCGATGACCGACGACCGGCAGTCCGGCGACGGGCCGGCGGGCGAGGACTGGCTGGACGCCGTGGCGGCGTCGGCAGCCGCCGCCTGTTCCGCCCCGGTGGACCTGCTCGGCGACTACCTGCCGATGCTGGCCGACGCGGCCATCCACGGGCGCCGTCCGGAGCCGAGGGAGCTGGCTGCGGTCCGTGAGCTGGGACGGCGAGCGGCGGCGCAGGGTGTCAGTGCCCGGGGCGCGGTGGACCTCTACCTGTCCGCGTCCTGGCGGCTCTGGCGGCAGCTGCCGGCGGTGGTGCGCTCCAGTGACCCGGAGAAGGTGCGCCAGGCCGGCGAGGCGGTGCTGCGGGTCCTCGACGACGCCGTCGGGGTGCTCGTCGACGGCCACCAGTCCGAGCGGCGGGAGATGATCCGCCACGAGGAGGCGCTGCGGCGCGGGTTCGTCGACGACCTGCTCCGCGGCGACGCCGACGTCGCCCGGATGGTCCAGCGCGCCGAGCCCTTCGGCATCGACCTGGGCAAGGCCCACCACGTGGCCCTCGCCGCGGCGCGGGAGCCCGAGGGGCCGGTCGACCGTGCGGCCATCGCACTGGAGCGGGCCGTCGTGGACCGGTTCGGCGACCGGGACGTGCTGGTCGCCACCAAGGACGCGCGGGTGGTGGTCGTCGTGCCGGCGGGGAGCGCGACCGTGACCTCCCGGGCGGTGGACCTCGGTGCGCTGATCCGTGCCCAGCTCGACCAGGTCGACGGCGGCCGGCGCTGGCGGGTGGCCGCAGGGCGCGCGTTCCCCGGCGCCTACGGCGTCGCCCGGTCCTACGAGGAGGCCCGGGAGGCCCTCGTGTTCGCCGACCGGCTCGGGCTGGACACCGACGTCGTGCACGCCCGCGACCTGCTGGTCTACCGGGTGCTGGGCCGGGACCAGGCGGCGATCGCGGACCTGGTCGGCGACGTGCTCGGCCCGCTGCAGCGCAGCCGCAACGGCGCGGGCGTGCTGCTGGAGACCCTGCTGGCGTACTTCGAGGCCGGGAACGTCGCCACCGAGGCCGCCCAGCGGTTGCACGTCTCGGTGCGCACCGTCACCTACCGGCTGGCCCGGGTCGCCGAGCTCAGCGGCTACAGCGTCGGGCGGCCCGACCAGCGGCTGTCCCTGCACGCCGCCGTGCTGGGCGCCCGCCTGCTGGAGTGGCCGGCCAGGCCGCTGCCGCTGGACACCTGACCCGGACCCGGCCGACCTCGACCGGCCGGCGACCTACCTCAGGAGGCTCCGGGCGATGACCATGCGCTGCACCTGGTTGGTGCCCTCGTAGATCTGGGTGATCTTGGCGTCGCGCATCATCCGCTCGACCGGGAAGTCCTGGGTGTAACCGGCCCCGCCGAAGAGCTGGACGGCGTCGGTGGTCACCTGCATGGCGGTGTCGGAGGCGAAGGCCTTGGCCGCAGCGGAGACCCGGGTGACGTCGGGGCGCCCCTGCTCACCGGCGGCAGCTGCCACGTACACCAGGTGCCGGGCTGCCTGGATCCTCATGTCCATGTCGGCGAGCATGAACTGGACGCCCTGGAAGTCGCTGACCGCGGAGCCGAACTGGCGGCGGTCCTTGGTGTAGGCGATCGCGGCGTCCAGTGCGCCCTGGGCGACCCCGACCGCCTGGGCCCCGATGGTCGGCCGGGTGAAGTCCAGCGTCCGCAGCGCCGTCTTGAACCCGGTGCCGGGCTCTCCCACGATCCGGTCGGCGGGGATGGTGCAGTCGGTGAAGTAGAGCTCGCAGGTGGGCGAGCCCTTGATGCCCATCTTCTTCTCCTTGGGGCCCACGGCGAAGCCGGGGTCGTCGCGGTGCACGACGAAGGCGGAGATCCCGTTGGCGCCCTTCTCCGGGTCGGTGACGGCCATGACCGTGAACCACTCCGAGACGCTCGCGTTGGTGATCCACGCCTTGGTCCCGTTGAGCACCCAGCTGTCGCCCTCGAGCCGGGCCCGGGTCCGCATCGCCGCGGCGTCGGAGCCGGCCTCGCGCTCGGAGAGCCCGTAGCTGATCATCGCGTCGCCGGCGGCGATCGAGGGCAGCACCCGCTGCTTGAGGTCCTCGGACGCCGACAGGATCACCGGCACCGAGCCGAGCTTGTTCACCGCGGGGATCAGCGAGGCGCTGACGTCGACCCGGGCGACCTCCTCGATCACGATGCAGGTGGCGATCGCGTCGGCGCCCTCACCGCCGTAGGCCTCCGGGACGTGCGTGGCGTGGAAGCCCGCCGCGGTGAGCGCCTTCTGCGCCTCCACCGGGTAGCGGGACTCGGCGTCCACCTCCGCGGCGAAGGGGGCGATCTCCCGTTCGGCGATCTCGCGGACCGCCTCCCGGATCGCCTCGTGCTCCTCGGTCAGCGCGTACAGCCCGGCGTTGTTACCCACCGGTAGATGCTAAGCCCGGCCGGGCTGCCCAGGGAAGCGACTCACCCCACGGCGGGGTGGTGACCGGTCAGAGTGCGATCCGCTGCTGCAGCGCGTCGTCCCGGGCGACGACCGACGCCGCCAGGTCCGCCTGGAACCGCTCCACGGCGGCGCGCAACCGGTCGTCGCTGGCCGCCAGGATGCGCACCGCGAGCAGGCCGGCGTTGCGCCCGCCGCCGATCGACACCGTCGCCACCGGGACGCCGGCCGGCATCTGCACGATCGACAGCAGGCTGTCCAGCCCGTCCAACCGGTCCAACGGCCGGGGCACGCCGATCACCGGCAGCGGCGTCGCTGCGGCGACCATCCCGGGCAGGTGCGCTGCTCCCCCGGCTCCGGCGATCACCACCCGCAGCCCCCGGCCCGCAGCGGACTCGGCGTAGTCGAGCATCCGCCGCGGGGTGCGGTGCGCGGAGACGACGTGCGCCTCCCACGGGACGTCGAACTCGGCCAGCGCCTGGGCGGCGGGCTCCATCATCGGCCAGTCGGAGTCGCTGCCCATGACGATGCCGACGATCGGGTCGCTCACGGCCACTCCTCAGTGCTCGGTGTCGAAGGCGAACGCGGGGTCGACGACGCCGTCGGCCAGGTAGCGGGCGGCAGCCACCGCGCGGGCCCGCACCTCGGCCAGGTCGTCGCCCAGCGCGGTGACGTGGCCGAGCTTGCGACCGCGGCGCTGGCCCTTGCCGTACCAGTGCAGCTTCACGTCGGGCCAGTGCGCCATCAGGTGGTGGACCCGCTCGTCCAGACCGGGCCCGTCCCAGCTCTCGTCCGCGGTGGCGCCGCCGAGCACGTTGGCCATGACGACCACCGGCGCGGTCATCGCCGTCGACCCCAGCGGGTAGTCCAGGACGGCGCGCAGGTGCTGCTCGAACTGGCTGGTGCGGGCGCCCTCGATGGTCCAGTGCCCGGAGTTGTGCGGGCGCATCGCCAGCTCGTTGACCAGGACCCCGTCGGCGGTCTCGAACAGCTCCACGGCCAGCATGCCCACCACCCCGAGCCGGTCGGCGATCCGGACGGCGAGCTCCTGGGCGGCGGTGGCCAGCTCCTCGGACAGGCCGGGGGCCGGCGCCAGCACCTCGTTGCAGACGCCGTCCCGCTGGATCGTCTCGACCACCGGCCACACCGCGACCTGGCCGAACGGGGACCGGGCGACCTGCGCCGACAGCTCGCGGACCATGCCCACCCGCTCCTCGGCGAGCAGGGTGCCGTGCCGCTCGAGGAGGTCGGCGACCTGGTCGGGGCCGGAGACGACGAACACGCCCTTGCCGTCGTAGCCGCCGCGGGGGGTCTTCAGCACCACCGGCCAGCCGACGCCGTCGGCGAAGGCGGTCACGTCGTGCACCGTGCGGACCTCGGCCCAGGCCGGCTGCGGCTCCCCCGCCTCGGCCAGTGCCCGGCGGAGCACCAGCTTGTCCTGGGCGTGCACCAGGGCGGCGGGGCCGGGGGCGACCCGGTGGCCGTCGGCCTCCAGCGCGCGCAGGTGCTCGGTCGGGACGTGCTCGTGGTCGAAGGTGACCACGGTGGCGCCCGCGGCGAGGCGGCGGAGGTCGGCGAGCTCGTTGTGGTCGCCGAGCTGGACGTCGGCGGCCACGAGGGCCGCGGACTCGGCCGGGTCGGCGGCCAGCACCCGGAGCGACTGGCCCAGCGCGATCGCCGCCTGGTGCGTCATCCGGGACAACTGGCCCCCGCCGACCATGGCTACGACCGGGAGTCCGGTGCGGCGGTCTGTGGGAGTGCCCATGGTGCCCGGAAGGCTAGATCGCTCGTCCACCCGGCACGCCTCCGGGGTCGCCGGCCGGGTCATCCGGGCCGCCAGCTGCCCCGGGGCTCCGCCGGGTCCACGGAACCGGCGTCCCGGCCACTCAGGAACGGAAGACCCAGTGGCGGTAGGCGAAGAAGTTCAACCCGGTGAGCAGCGCCACCGCGATCACCTTGGCCAGCACCGCCGGGAGGCCGACCGCCACCAGGCCGGTCACGATCCCCAGGTTGGCGAGGTAGTTGAGCACCACCAGCAGGCCGTACCGGAGCAGTTGGCGAGTGCCGTCGGTGCGTACCCCGAAGGTGAAGTACTTGTTGGCCATGAAGTTGACCGCGAAGCTCAGCCAGAAGCCCGCCGTCGTGGCCAGCCACAGCGACCGTCCCACGACGTCGTAGAGGAGCCACAGGGTCCCGGCGTCCACGACGAGGCTCAGCACCCCGACGCCGACGTACCGGACCATCGTGGGCGAGATCCGCGGGAGCCGGGCTGGGGGTGGGACGGTCACGTGGGCACGCTAGTGCAGCGCGGTGCTGCCACCCGTCGGGCCGCAGGCGGCCCGGCGCACCAGCGCGCCGGCGCAGCACAGGCCCCGACTCCGCGGGCCTCCTAGGCTGGAGGCATGTCCTTCGACCCACCGGGTGGCCGCCTGCGCAGAGGGTGGCGGCTGCTGCTGAAGGAGTTCAGCGCCTTCGGCGTCGTGGGCGGGATCTGCTTCTTCATCGACATCGGCTTGTTCCAGCTGCTCTACGCGCACGTGGGCACGGGCGCCGTCACGGCCAAGCTGGGGTCGACCCTGGTCTCGATGACGGTGGCCTACCTCGGGCACCGTTACTGGTCGTTCGCCCATCGGGCGCGCACCGGGGTCGGGCGGGAGTACGCGCTCTTCGCCATGATCAACGGCGCGACGCTGCTGCTCGGGCTGAGCATCGTCGCCGCGGTCCGGTACGGCCTGGACCAGGAGAGCGCCCTGGTGATGCAGGCCGCGAACATCGCCTCCATCGTCCTCGGCACCGCCATCCGGTACCTGTCCTACCGTCGCTGGGTCTTCCCGGCCCTCGACTCCGTCCACGCCCGCACCGGCCCACGTCAGCCGGTGCTCAGCGACGGCACCGCCTGACCGGTCCACCCAGAGCCGGTCCACCCAGAGCCGGTCAGCTCGCGAGCCGGGAGCCCTCCCGGCTCGCGATCACCTCCAGGCGGCTGCTGATCCTGGTCCGCAGCTCCTCGACGTGACTGATCACGCCGACGGTCCGGCCGCCCCGGCGGAGCTCGTCCAGGACGGTCATCACCGCGTCCAGCGACTGCGGGTCCAGGGTGCCGAAGCCCTCGTCGACGAAGAGCGTGTCGATCCGGACCCCACCGCTCTCGGCCGTGACGACGTCGGCCAGGCCCAGGGCGAGGGCCAGGGAGGCCATGAAGCTCTCCCCGCCGGAGAGCGTCTTGGTCGGCCGCCGGACGCCGGTGTACTCGTCGAGGACGTCCAGGCCCAGCCCGCCGCGGGCCCCGTGCCGCCCCTGGGCGTCGCTGTGCAGGAACGTGTACCGGCCGCCGGACATGTCCCGCAGCCGCCGACTGGCGACGGCCGCGACCTGCTCCAGCCGGGCGGCGAGCACGAACGACTGCAGCCGCATCCGCAGGGTGTTGGCCCCGCGGCCGTTGACCAGGTCGGCGAGCGCGGTGACCTGCTCGGCGTGGGCCCGGCGCTCGTCCAGCTCCACCTCGATCTCGGTGAGGTCGGCGGTGAGGGACTCCAGGTCGTCCGCGCAGCGGCGCACCTCGGCCAGCGCGCCCACAGCGGCCTCCCGGGTGCGGGTCGCGCCGCGGCAGCTGGCGGTGAGCGCGTCCAGGTCCGGCCGGGGTGCGAGGTCGGCGAGCTCCGGTTCGGCGAGCGTCGCGGTGACCACCGACCACCGCTGGTCGTGCTCGGCCACCCGCCGGCCGGTCGACGCGGCGGTGGCCCGGTCCAGCAGGGCGTCCGCGGCGGCCAGCAGATCGGGGAACCCGGCGTCGGCGACGCGTTCCTCGGCGAGCCGACGAGCTGCGTCGGCCGCCGTGCGGGCGCGCAGTTCGGCGCCCTCGGCCTCCACGAGCGCCTCGCACCGTTCGGCCTCGGTGGTGAGGCGGCTGATCCGGGGGGCGATGCCGGGGTCCTCCCCCTGTGCGGCGCGCAGCCGCTGCTGCACCGTGGCGAGCGTCTCCTGCGCCGCGGCGCGCTCGGCGGTCAGCCGCGCCAGCTCCTCGCGGGCAGTGGCGGCGGCCGCCAGCGCGGCGTCCCGCTGGGCCACCAGCGCGGTCAGCGCCTGGCGTGCGCCGTCCAGGGTCCCGGCCGCGGTGCGCGCCTGCGCCTCCTGGTGAGCGGCCTCGGCGAGGGCGGCCTCCTTGTCGGCCAACGGCTCCGGACCGGCCTGGGCACGGAGCACCGCGAGCTCCCGGTCGGTCTCCTCGAGGGCGGTGCGCAGGACGCTGAGCCGGGCCTCGCGCTCCTCTGCGGCCGTGCGGGCGGCGTCCTCGTCGGCCTGGGTCACCAGTGGGCCGTCGTGCTGGGCGAGCCGCGGGTGCTCCAGCGCACCGCACACCGGGCAGTCCTGGCCGTCGGCCAGGCCGGTGGCCAGCTCGGCGGCCATCCCGTCCAGCCGCCGGGTGCGCAGGTCACCCCACTTCTCCCGGGCGTCCAGCCAGGCCTCCCGGGCGGCGTCGACGTCGTCGCGCTGCTGCTCCCGGCGGCCGGCCAGCGAGTCGGCGGCCCGGGCCGCGGCGAGGGCGGTGCGCCGGCCCTCGAGCGCGGCGGTCAGCCCGGGCAGGCTCGACGCCGCCTCCGCGGCCTCGCCGACCCCGGCCTCCTGCTCGGCCAGCCGCGTCGGCCACTCCTGCGCGGCCGCCTCGTCCTGGGCGCAGCGCGTCTGCAGTGCCTCGACCCGGCGAGTGGCCTCGCCGACCACGCGGGCCAGTTCGGCGGCGCGGTCGACGTCGGGCAGCAGTGCGCGGAGCGCAGCGACCTCGTCGCGCAGCGCCCGCGCCAGCACGGTGTCGGCCGGGCGGCCGGCGGCCACCTCCGTCCAGCGGCGGCGGACCGACTCCAGGTGCCCCGCGGCGCCCTCGGCGTCCAGCGCCGCCCGACCGGCCGCCTCCAGCACGTCCCGCACCGGCTCTGCCCGGCCACCGGCGTCCAGCGCCGCACGCAGGGGCACCAGCTCCGCCTCCTCGGCCTGCAGCCGGCCGAGCTCGGCACGGGCCCGGTCACGCCGGGTGTGCCGGTCGAGCTCGGCCCGGGCGTCGGCCAGCACGGCGTCGACCCGCTCGACCTCGGCGGCCGCCCGCTCGGCCTCGATCACCTGGTCGGCGAGCCGGCCGGCGACCTCCGCCCGGACGCGCTGCACCCATGCACCGGCCGAGGCGTGCGGCGTGGCACCGACCAGCTCCGGGGCCAGCTCCTCGGGAACGTCGACGTCGGCCACCTGCGCCACCCGGGCGAGCAGCGTGCTGGCCCGCAGCCGCGCCTCGTCCCACTGCCCGCGGGCGACGGACCGCTGGTCGGCGAGCCACTCCTCGACCCGGGCGAAGCGGCCGACGTCGAAGAGGGTGCGGAGCAGCCGGCCGCGGTCCTCCGGCTCGGCCCGCAGGAAGCGTGCGAAGTCGCCCTGCGGGAGCAGCACCACCTGGCAGAACTGCTCGGCCGAGAGACCCAGCCGGCTGCGCAGGTGCTCGGAGCCCTCGTCGATCCGGGTGCTGACCGGCTCCCAGCCGGCCGCCGTCCAGCGCTGCACGGTGAGCTTGGCCTGCTCCGTCGTCCAGCCGGTGCCGCGCCGCTTGGGCCGCTGCTGCTCGGGCCGGCGGGTGACCAGCAAGCGCTCCCCGCCGAGGGTGACCTCGCACTCCACCTCGGTGCGGACCTGCTCGGCGGCGTGGTCGCTGCGCAACCGCTTCTCCTCGCCCCGGGCTCCCGGGACGGTGCCGTAGAGGGCGTACACCACCGCGTCGAGCAGCGTCGTCTTGCCGGCGCCGGTCGGGCCCCAGAGCAGGAACAGCCCGTCCCGGCCCACGTCGTCCAGGTCGACCTCGACCCGGTCGGCGAACGGTCCGAAGGCGCTCAGCGCGAGGGTGTGGACCCTCATGCCAGCGCCTCCTCGTGCGCAGCCGCGGCCAGCGCGCGGCGCAGCAGCTCGAGCTCGGCCGGGGTGGCGCCCACCGTGCGGACGTGGGAGACGAACTCGCCGGCGACCTCCAGGTCACTGCGGCCGGCCAGCCGCTCGGTGTAGCTGCGCTGATCGCCGGCCGGGCCCGTGCCGGCCCACTCCAGGTGCACGGCGTGCGGGAAGCGGCCCTGCAGTTGGCGCATCGGGTCGGCCGGCCGGATCGCATCGGTGAGCTGGGCGGAGACGAAGTGCTCGGTCACCGACGCCAGCTCCGGGTCGGCGAGCAGCTCGGCGAGCTCGCCGCGCAGCACGGTCAGCGGCCGGGGCGTCGGGAGCGGGACCGGCCGCACCTCGGACAGCCCGGAGGCGTCGAGGTCGACCAGCCAGGCCTGCTTCTGCTGACCGGCCTCGCCGAAGGAGTAGGCGAGCGGCGAACCGCTGTAGCGGATCCGGTCGCTGAGCGACTGCGGCCGGTGCAGGTGCCCCAGCGCGACGTAGTCGATGCCGTCGAAGACCGCGGCGGAGACCAGGTCGACCCCACCCACGCAGATGTCCCGCTCGCTCTCGCTGGGGAGCCCGCCGCCGACGAAGGCGTGCGCCAGCACGACCGACCGGGTGCGCGGGCGGAGGAACAGGTCGGCCCGGACCCGGTCCATCGCCGCGCCCACGACCGCCTCGTGGCCGCGGGCGTCGGGGAGCCCCAGCTCGTGCCGGGCCACCTCCGGCTCGAGGTAGGGCAGGCCGTACACCGCGACGTCACCGTGCTCGTCGTCCAGCATCACCGGCTCGTCGAGCGCCGGGGTCATCGCCCGGACGTGCACCCCGGACCGGGCCAGCAGCCCGGCGCCGAACCCCAGCCGGCGGGCCGAGTCGTGGTTGCCGGGGGTGAGGACCACCTGGGCGCCCGCGCTCCGCAGCCGCATCAGCACCCGGTCCAGCACACCGGTGGCGTCCGCCGAGGGGACGGCGCGGTCGTAGACGTCGCCGGCGACCAGGACCACGTCGACGGACTCCGCGCGGACGACGTCGGCCAGCCCGCCCAGCACCTGCTCCTGCTCGGCGAGCAGGTCGGTGCCGTGCAGAGAGCGGCCGATGTGCCAGTCCGAGGTGTGCAGCAGCCGCATGCCCGGGACGTTAGGTGGCCCCTCCGACAGAACCGTCCAGGCACGCCGTGACGGACCGGTCCGGCGGCGCCGGAGGCGCTCCTACGGCCCAGGACTTCCTACGGCTCAGAACTGCTGGGTCGGGTGCGTGTCCCCGCGGTGGTACTCGCCCAGGTACGCGGCGCTCTCCCGGGCCCGCCGGTCGGCGTCCTCCTCGACGAGCTGGTTGAGCAGCTGCTGCACCCCCTCGCTGTCCGGGATCGCCCGGAACACGGTCGGGCCGCCCTCCCCCGCCGTCTCGATCGAGACCGTGCCCGAGTTGACCAGCCGCTCCCCCAGCGTCTGCCGGTAGGAGACGTCGGTGATCCGGGACAGGCCGATGTCGCGGCCGTGCCGGGAGAGGATGCCGGCCCGGTACAGCAACCGGTGGGTGGTGACCACGTAGTGCGTGGTGCGCCAGCGCAGCAGCGGGGCGACGACCAGGAACACCGTGAGGACGACGGCGACGCCGACGACGACCAGCCGGTACGTCCCCTGCTGGTCCCCCGCGGGGACGACGGCGGCGCCGAAGGAGGCCAGGCCGACCAGCGCCAGGAACGCCACGATCGGCCAGAAGACGGTCAGCCAGTGCGGGTGCAGGTGGCGGACGACCTCCTCGTCGCCGGCCAGGACCTTGTCCGGATAGGCCATGACGACAGGATGGTGCACCAGCCCTCGCCGTCACCGCTCTGCGCACGCGTGTCGGGCCGACGCCCTCCGCCGACGGGCCGAGGATCAGGTGCCGACCTGGGCCGGCAGCCAGTCGGTCTGCGACTCCACCGGGACCGCCCGGCGGGGGTGCGGCACCGACGGCACGGCCGCCGAGACCGAGGTCCGGGGCGCCTGCGGCCGGCTCGGGTCGCCCGGCGCGGCGACGGTGTGCAGCCCCGTGCGTGGGACCACGGGCAACACGTGCACCGACGCCCCGACCCGGACCGGCCCCTTGGCCGCCGGCCGCTGGGCCGGCCGGAGCAGACCCACCAGGGCCCGGCGCGCCGGCTCCTCTACGAGGTGGTACAGCGCCGCACTGACCGGCAGCGTGGCGAGCAGCAGGAACGGCATGCCCAGGGTGATCGCCGGGGTCATCACCCATCGCTGGGCGGGGTCCTGCCACAGCACGGTGCACATCACGTCGAGGAGCAGGTAGTGCGTCAGGTACAGGCAGTAGGAGATCCTGCCGCCGTAGACGAGGGCCGGGGTCGCGAGCAGCCGGGCCGGTCCCCGGGTGGTCAGGGCGAGCCCGGCGATGAGCCCGGGGAAGGCCAGCACGGCCACCTGCGAGTAGTCGGCCAGCTCGCCGCCCCGCCGCCAGGTGGCCCAGAAGCAGAGCATGACGAGCAGGAAGATGCTGGCGACCGAGAGGGCCAGGCCGATCGACTCCGTGCGCGCGCTCGGCCGCACGTCCCGCAGGGCGAGCGCCACGAACACCCCGGCGAGGAAGCCGCAGGCGATCCGGAGGACCCAGCTCGAGTCGGCGTCCATCGGCCCGGTCCGGTAGGCGACGAGGGCCAGCGGCACGACCGCCGCGTGCGCCAGCCCGAGGTTGACCACCGGGTGCAGGTGGCGCAGCGGGCGCAGCAGCACGGCGAGCACGGGGAACGCGAGGTAGGCGGTCCACTCGGCACTGATGGACCATCCGGGCGCCACGAAGCTGGCGCCCACCATGTTCGGCATGCCCCACATCTGGGTCATGCTCAGCTGGCGGGCGATCGCCTCCACCGTCACCTCGGGGTGGACCGTGTAGACGTCCGCGGTCCGGCCGCTGGCCCGCACCAGGAACAGCCAGCCGCCCATCAGCACCGTCACCAGCGCCCAGGCGGGCCAGACCCGCGCGAACCGGTTGAACAGGAACCGACCGACCGTGCGCGGGGTCGGACGACGGCCGCACTCGTCGAGGTAACCGCGGGTCAGCAGGAAGCCGCTGAGGATGAAGAAGAGCTCCACCCCGATCCAGCCCGCCCCGAGGACCGCCCGCACGAACACGAACTGGTCGGTGTACGGGGCCAGGAAGGCGCCGAAGTGGACCAGCACCACCCAGCCGGCCGCGATGATGCGCAGACCGGTCAGGGCACGGATCTCACTCTGTCCGGTGCGGGGTGCGGCCGGGGAGGCATGCGCTGGAGTTGGCACTGGAGTCCTTCGTTCATGGTCGACCTCAGCTGGGAAGCCCGTGAACGGAAAGTTATCGGCCGATGACGCCGAGTTGAGTCGACGACACCACCAAGTGCCCTGCACCTGTTGTGCGAAGCCGACAAGTCGGCACACCTGTCACACCAGCCCCCGGACCCGGCGGACCGGGTCCGGCGCCGTCACCGCCCGCGCACGTGCCGCACGTCGCCGGACGCGAGCTCCACGAGCCCCGCGTCGGTGCGGACCACGAGCCGACCGTCCCAGTCCACCGCCTCGGCGACCCCGTCGAGGGTCGAGCCGTCGGGCATCGTCACGGCGACGGCGGCCCCCACGGTGCTGCACCAGGCCAGGTAGTCCTGGGCGAGGCCGGAGGAGACCGGGTCGCCGAGCACCTGCGACCAGCGGGCGTAGCGCTGCTCCAGCGCCCGCAGGAAGGCCAGCAGCACCGCCGTCCGGTCGACCGGCTGCTGACCCACCACCTCCAGGGAGGTGCCGGTGTCGGGCAGCTCGTCGGTGCGGGTCGAGACGTTGAGCCCGACGCCCACCACCACGGCGTTGCCCGAGCTCTCGGCCAGGATGCCGGCCAGCTTCCGGCCGTCGGCGGCGAGCAGGTCGTTGGGCCACTTCAGCGATGTGCGGACGCCGGCCACCTCCCCGACCGCCTCGGCCAGCGCCACCCCGGTCAGCAGCGAGAGCCAGGCCCGCCGGGCCGCCGGGACGTCGGGCCGCAGCAGCACCGAGACCGTCAGCCCTGCCCGCGGCGGGGAGACCCAGGTGCGGTCCAGCCGTCCGCGGCCGGCCTCCTGGTGCTCGGCCACCAGCACCAGCCCCTCGGCGGCGCCGTCGGCCGCACGGGCGACCAGCTCGGCGTTCGTCGACCCGATCGCCTCGACCACCTCGACCGCCCGCCACAGACCGCTGCCGGGGGTGAGGGCGGCGGTCAGCGCGGCGGCGTCGAGGCCCGGCCGGTCGGCGGGAGGAGCTGCGGTGCGGGGGCTGTCGGGCACGTCACCTACGCTACGGCGCTGTGAGTGCCGCCGAACTGGAGAGCGCGGGAGAGCACGTCCCCGCCGACCTCGACCTGCACACCACCGCCGGCAAGCTGGCCGACTTCGAGCGGCGGGTGGAGGAAGCCACGCACGCCGGGTCGCAGCGCGCGGTGGACAAGCAGCACGCCGCCGGGAAGATGACCGCCCGGGAGCGGATCGAGGCGCTGCTGGACCCGGGCTCGTTCACCGAGCTCGACGAGTTCGCCCGGCACCGTTCCACCAACTTCGGCATGGACGCCAAGCGGCCCTTCGGGGACGGCGTCGTCACCGGGTACGGCACGGTCGACGGCCGGCCGGTCTGCGTCTTCTCCCAGGACGTCACCGTGTTCGGCGGCAGCCTCGGCGAGGTCTACGGCGAGAAGATCGTCAAGGTGCTGGACCTGGCCATGCGCAACGGCTGCCCGGTCATCGGGATCAACGAGGGCGGTGGCGCGCGGATCCAGGAGGGCGTGGTCTCCCTCGGCCTCTACGCCGAGATCTTCCGGCGCAACGTGCACGCCTCCGGGGTCATCCCGCAGATCTCCCTGGTGATGGGCGCCGCCGCCGGTGGCCACGTCTACTCCCCCGCGCTCACCGACTTCATCGTCATGGTCGACAAGACCAGCCAGATGTTCATCACCGGCCCCGACGTGGTGAAGACGGTGACCGGGGAGGACGTCACCCTCGAGGAGCTCGGCGGTGCCCGCACCCACAACACCAAGTCCGGCGTCGCGCACTACCTGGCCGAGGACGAGGCCGACGCGCTGGACTACGTGAAGGCCCTGCTGTCGCACCTGCCCAGCAACAACCTCGACCCCCTGCCGGCGATCGAGGTCGCCCCGGTCGACATCGCCCTCCCCGAGGCGCTCACCGACGACGACCGCGAGCTGGACATCTTCATCCCGGACTCGCCCAACACGCCCTACGACATGCACACCGTCATCGAGCACGTGCTCGACGACGGGGAGTTCCTCGAGGTCCAGGCGCTGTTCGGCCCCAACATCCTCACCGGCTTCGGCCGGGTCGAGGGCCGCCCGGTCGGCGTCGTGGCCAACCAGCCCACCCAGCTCGCCGGCACGCTGGACATCGACGCCAGCGAGAAGGCCGCTCGCTTCGTGCGCACCTGCGACGCCTTCAACATCCCGGTGCTCACCTTCGTCGACGTCCCCGGGTTCCTGCCGGGCACCTCGCAGGAGTGGGACGGGATCATCCGCCGGGGCGCCAAGCTGATCTACGCCTACGCGGAGGCGACCGTCCCGAAGATCACCGTGATCACCCGCAAGGCCTACGGCGGCGCGTACGACGTGATGGGCTCCAAGCACCTCGGCGCCGACGTCAACCTGGCCTGGCCGACCGCGCAGATCGCGGTGATCGGTGCGCAGGGGGCCGTCGGCATCCTCTACCGCAAGGAGCTGGCCGCGGCCGAGGACCCGGAGTCGCTGCGCGCCGAGCTGGTCACCGACTACGAGGACACGCTGGCCAACCCCTACATCGCCGCCGACCGCGGGTACGTCGACGCGGTGATCCCGCCCTCGCACACCCGCGTCCACGTCGTCCGCGCGCTGCGGCTGCTGGCGAACAAGCGCCAGACCCTGCCCGCCAAGAAGCACGGGAACATCCCCCTCTGATGACCGAACAGACCCAGCCCCCACTGCTGCAGGTGGTCCGCGGCGAGCCGAGCGCCGAGGAGCTCGCCGCGCTGACCGTCGTCGTCGCGGCCCTGTCCCAGCGGCGTCCGCGGCGCCGTCCCGCGCCGGTCGGTGCGTGGCGCGAGCGGGCCGACCTGCTGCGCCGGCCGCTCCTGGCCGGCCCCGGTGGCTGGCGCGCCTCGGGGCGGGCGTCATGAGCCGCCGCCTCGTGCTCGCCTCCCAGTCCCCGGCCCGGTTGCAGCTGATGCGCCAGGCGGGGCTGAACCCCGAGGTGGTGGTCAGCGGCGTCGACGAGACGGCGGTGACCGCGCCACGGGTCGGCGAGCTGGTCGCCCTGCTGGCCGCGGCCAAGGCCGCAGTCGTCGCCAAGGACCAGACCGACGCGGTGGTGATCGGCGCCGACTCGGTGCTCGAGTTCCGCGGCCAGTCGCTCGGCAAGCCGGCCGACACCGCCGATGCGCGGAGCCGCTGGCAGCGGATGGGCGGGCGCAGCGGCGTCCTGCACACCGGGCAGGCGGTCTTCGACGTGCGGGACGGCGGCGTGGCCCAGCGCGACGTCGGCGTCTCCTCCACCGTGGTGCACTTCGCCGCGCCGTCACCGGCGGAGCTGGAGGCCTACCTGGCCACCGGTGAACCGCTGGGCGTGGCCGGCGCGTTCACCCTCGACGGGCTGGGCGCACCGTTCGTCCGCCGGATCGAGGGCGACCCCTCCGCGGTGCTCGGCCTCTCACTGCCGCTGCTGCGCACCCAGCTCGCCAAGCTCGGCCTGGCGATCACCGACCTCTGGCGACGCTGACCACCCGGCACCCGTCAGCCCGCCCCGCCACTGAAGGAGAACCAACGTGCAGAAGGTCCTGATCGCCAACCGCGGGGAGATCGCGGTGCGGGTGGCCCGCGCCTGCCGGGACGCCGGGCTGACCAGCGTCGCGGTGTACGCCGAGCCCGACCGGGACGCCCTGCACGTGCGCACCGCGGACGAGGCCTTCGCCCTCGGCGGGAACACCCCGGGTGAGTCCTACCTGGTGATCGACAAGATCATCGACGCTGCCCGCCGGTCCGGCGCGGACGCCGTGCACCCCGGCTACGGCTTCCTGTCGGAGAACGCCGACTTCGCCCAGGCGGTCCTCGACGCGGGGCTCACCTGGATCGGCCCCTCACCGCAGGCGATCATCGACCTCGGCGACAAGGTCGCCGCCCGGCACATCGCCACCCGCGCCGGCGCCCCGCTGGTGCCCGGCACCAAGGACCCGGTGGCGGACGCCGACGAGGTGGTCGCCTTCGCCCAGGAGCACGGCCTGCCGGTGGCCATCAAGGCCGCCTTCGGCGGCGGCGGTCGCGGCCTGAAGGTCGCCCGCACCCTCGAGGAGATCCCCGAGCTGTTCGACTCCGCGGTGCGCGAGGCCGTCTCGGCGTTCGGCCGCGGCGAGTGCTTCGTCGAGCGGTTCCTGGACAAGCCCCGGCACGTGGAGGCCCAGGTGCTGGCCGACACGCACGGCACGGTGGTCGTCGTCGGCACCCGGGACTGCTCGCTGCAGCGGCGCAACCAGAAGCTGGTCGAGGAGGCGCCCGCGCCGTTCCTCACCGACGAGCAGCGGGAGCGGATCCACTCCTCGGCCAAGGCCATCTGCGCCGAGGCCGGCTACGTCGGCGCCGGGACCGTCGAGTACCTGGTCGGCACCGACGGCTCGATCTCCTTCCTGGAGGTCAACACCCGGCTGCAGGTCGAGCACCCGGTCAGCGAGGAGACGTCCGGCATCGACCTGGTCCGCCAGCAGTTCCGGATCGCCGAGGGCCTGCCGCTGGAGATCACCGAGGACCCCACCCCGCGCGGGCACAGCATCGAGTTCCGGATCAACGCCGAGGACGCCGGCCGCAACTTCATGCCCGCCCCCGGCCCGGTGACCCGGCTGGAGATCCCCCAGGGCCCGGGTGTGCGCTGGGACTCCGGGGTCGAGACCGGCGGCGAGGTGGCCGGCGCGTTCGACTCCATGCTGGCCAAGCTCATCGTCACCGGCGCCACCCGCACCGAGGCCCTGCAGCGGGCCCGCCGCGCGCTGGACGAACTGGTCGTGGAGGGCATGCCGACCGTCGTCCCGTTCCACCGCGCGGTCGTCTCCGACGAGGCCTTCACCAGCGAGCCGTTCACCGTGCACACCCGCTGGATCGAGACCGAGTGGGACAACCAGGTGCAGCCCCACGGCCCCGCCACGGAGACCGACGAGGCCGAGCCGCGGCAGACCGTCGTCGTCGAGGTCGGCGGCCGCCGCCTGGAGGTGTCGCTGCCCGCCGGGCTGGCCGCGGGCGGGCCGGCGCCGGCCGCCGGTGCGGCCAAGCCGCGCAAGCGCAGCGGGGGTGGCGGGTCAGCCGCGTCGGGTGACTCCCTGACCGCGCCGATGCAGGGCACGATCGTCAAGGTCGCGGTGACCGACGGCGCCACCGTCGCCGCCGGTGACCTGGTGGTCGTGCTGGAGGCGATGAAGATGGAGCAGCCGATCGTGGCGCACCAGGCCGGCACGGTGTCCGGGCTGGCCGCCGAGGTCGGCGCCAGCGTGACCAGCGGCGCCGTCCTCTGCACGATCAGCGCCGACGGCTGATCCCGGCCGGCACGCTCGCCGATCCGACCGGGCTCCCAGCTCGGGTCGATCAGGTCGTGGTGATCGTCCGGCAGCCGAGGAGCGAGTTCTGGGACGGGACGTCCACGTCGATCCCGAACACGCACACCCGGTGCTCGCCCGGCGCCACCGTCGTCGACCACGCGAACCCGTGCGCGGACCCCGCACCGGGGAACGCCGCACCGATGTCCGGCCGCGACCGATCAGCCGTCAACTCCACACCCCGACCGTCCACGTACACGTGCACCTTCGACGACACCGACGGCTG
>NZ_JAAKGN010000004.1:0-95582 GCF_011039295.1 Modestobacter sp. KNN46-3
GGCGGTACGGCGGGATCCGCACCGGGGCAGCCTGCGGCGACCGGCCCGCCCGGCGCGGGCGTCGTCCACAGGGCAGTGATCACCTCGGGCTGGTGGCTGCCTCGAAGGGATCGAGGCAACCAGCAGCCCGATCTCGGCACCGCCCCACGACGCAGGACGGCCCCCGCGACCGGAGGTCACGGGGGCCGTTCTGCGCTACGACAGCTGTCGTCAGGCCATTGCTACGACAGCTGTCGTCAGGCCATTGCTACGACAGCTGTCGTCAGGCCATTGCTACGACAGCTGTCGTCAGGCCATTGCTACGACTGCTGTCGTCAGGCCATTGCTACGACAGCTGTCGTCAGGCCATGGCCTTCTGCAGGTTGCTGTCGATGGCCGCCAGGAAGTCCTGGGTGGTCAGCCACGGGGCGTCCTTGGAGATCAGCAGCGCCAGGTCCTTGGTCATCTGACCGCTCTCGACGGTCTCGATGCAGACCCGCTCGAGGGTCTCGGCGAACCGGGTCACCTCGGGGGTGCCGTCGAGCACGCCGCGGTGAGCCAGACCCCGGGTCCAGGCGAAGATCGACGCGATCGGGTTCGTCGAGGTCTCCTTGCCCTGCTGGTGCTGGCGGTAGTGCCGGGTGACCGTGCCGTGGGCGGCCTCGGCCTCGACGGTCTTGCCGTCCGGGGTGGCCAGCACCGACGTCATCAGGCCGAGCGAGCCGAAGCCCTGGGCCACCGTGTCGGACTGCACGTCACCGTCGTAGTTCTTGCAGGCCCAGACGTAGCCGCCCTCCCACTTGAGGGAGGCGGCGACCATGTCGTCGATCAGCCGGTGCTCGTAGGTGATCCCGGCCGCGTCGAACTGCTCCTTGAACTCGGCCTGGAAGACCTCCTCGAAGATGTCCTTGAACCGGCCGTCGTAGGCCTTCAGGATCGTGTTCTTCGTGGAGAGGTAGACCGGGTAGCCGCGGTTGAGCCCGTAGTTCAGCGAGGCCCGGGCGAAGTCGCGGATCGAGTCGTCGAGGTTGTACATCGACAGCGAGACGCCGGCGCCGGGGGCCTGGAAGACCTCGCGCTCGATCGGCTCGCCGCCGTCCTCGGGGGTGAAGACGACCTTCAGGGTGCCCGCGGAGGGGAACGTGAAGTCGGTGGCGCGGTACTGGTCGCCGTAGGCGTGACGGCCGATGATGATCGGCTTCGTCCAGCCCGGCACCAGCCGCGGCACGTTCTGCATGATGATCGGCTCGCGGAAGATCACGCCGCCGAGGATGTTGCGGATCGTCCCGTTCGGGGAGCGCCACATCTTCTTGAGGCCGAACTCCTCGACCCGCGCCTCGTCCGGGGTGATGGTGGCGCACTTGACGCCGACCCCGTGCTGCTTGATGGCGTTGGCCGCGTCGACCGTGACCTGGTCGTCGGTCGCGTCGCGGTTCTCCATCCCGAGGTCGTAGTACTCGAGGTCGACGTCCAGGTACGGGAGGATCAGCTGGTCCTTGATGAACTGCCAGATGATCCGGGTCATCTCGTCGCCGTCGAGCTCGACGACCTTGCCCTCGACCTTGATCTTGCTCACGTCGTTCTCCTTTGTGCGCTCATGGCCCCGCTGCAGGGCCCCACCGCGCGCGTGCGAGCGGTGGAGGGCAGCGGGGTCCTTCCCTCAGAGGTCGGCTACGTCGGCCTGCTTGGCGCGTACCGCCTCGGCGGCCTCTCGCAGGCCGGCCAGCTCACTGTCGGAGAGGTCGCCTTCGACGACCTTCCGGACACCTTCCCGGCCGATCTCGGCCTCGACCCCCAGGTAGACCCCGGAGATCCCGTACTCGCCGTCGACCCAGGCGCACACCGGCATCACGGCGCCGCTGTCCTCGATCACGGCGCGGGCCATCCGGGCGGCTGCGGCCGACGGCGCGTAGTAGGCGGAGCCGGTCTTCAGCAAGGCCACGACCTCGGCCCCGCCGTTGCGGGTGCGGTCGACCAGGTGGGCGATCCGGTCGGCGGCCAGCACGTCGGCCAGCGGCTTGCCGTCGACGGTGCAACGGGAGGGCACCGGGACCATCGTGTCGCCGTGCGAACCGAGGGTCAGCGTGCGCACCGAGCCGACCGGGACGCCGAGCTCCTCGGCGACGTTGTTGCTGAACCGCGCGGTGTCCAGCATCCCGGCCTGGCCCATGACGCGGGCCTTCGGGAAGCCGGTGGCCAGCTGCGCCAGCGCGGTCATCTCGTCCAGCGGGTTGGACACGACGATGACCACGGCGTCCGGAGAGGTCTGCGCGACGTTCTCGGCGACCTGGCGGACGATGCCGGCGTTGGTCTCGATGAGGTCCATCCGGCTCATGCCGGGCTTGCGCGGCAGCCCCGCGGTGATGACCACGACGTCGGAGTTCTCGGTGCCCGCGTACGAGCCGCCGCCGACCCCCACGACCTGGGTCTCGAAGCCCTCGATCGGGCGCGACTGGTTGATGTCCAGCGCCAGCCCCTCGGGCTTGCCCTCCACGATGTCGGTGAGCACGACCGTCTCGAACAGGTCATACTCCGCCAGCCGCAACGCGGTCGTCGAGCCGTAGAAGCCGGCACCTACCACGGTCACCTTGCCGTTCCGGGCCCGATCTGCCATGCCCGCCAACCTAGCCCCGGGCGGCGTCGTCCGGCCATGCGGGGGCCGCTCCGGGCCGGTCAGGTCGGCGGGATGTTCAGTGCCATGGCCACCAGCGCGACGCCGGCGCACCCCGTCAGGGCGACGTCGACGCGCTGGCTGCGGACGGCGAGGAAGCCGGTGCGACGCAACGGGAGCAGCAACCGCAGCGCGGCCGCGGTGACCAGGGCGAGCCCCATCACGACCAGCCCCTGACGCCACCGGTCACCGGCGACGAGCAGCAGGCCCACCCCGGCGATGACGATGACGGTCAGCAGGGGCCACTGCCGGAGGAAGCCGGCCAGCAGCGGTCGGCGCAGGTAGAGCGGCGACCGGTCGGGCGCCGGCCCGCCGGCGCGCCGGCTCATGCCGTCAGCACCTCGAGCCCGGCCGCCTGCTCGGCGGCGAGGACGACGTTGGCCAGCAGCATCGCCCGGGTCATCGGGCCGACGCCACCGGGGTTGGGGGCCACGAAGCCGGCCACCTCCCGCACGTCCGCGGCGACGTCGCCGGCGATCTTGCCGTCGACCCGGCTGACCCCCACGTCCAGCACGGCCGCCCCGGGCTTGACCATGTCGGCGGTGATCAGCCCCGGGACGCCGGCCGCCGCGACGACGACGTCGGCCGCGCGGGTGTGCGCGGCCAGGTCCCGGGTGCCGGTGTGGCACAGGGTCACGGTCGCGTTCTCGGTGCGCCGGGTGAGCAGCAGGCCCAGCGGGCGGCCGACGGTGATGCCGCGCCCGACCACGACGACCTCCGCACCGGCCAGCGGGACGTCGAAGCGGCGGAGCAGCTCGACGATCCCGACCGGCGTGCAGGGCAGCGCCCCGGGGACGCCGAGCACGAGCCGGCCGAGGTTGACCGGGTGGAGGCCGTCGGCGTCCTTCGCCGGGTCGATCCGCTCGAGCACGACGCTCTCGTCGATGCCGCGCGGCAGGGGCAGCTGCACGATGTAGCCGGTGCAGGCGGGGTCGGCGTTGAGCTCGTCGACGACGG
Source organism: Modestobacter sp. KNN46-3 (assembly GCF_011039295.1). Classification (NCBI taxonomy): domain Bacteria; kingdom Bacillati; phylum Actinomycetota; class Actinomycetes; order Geodermatophilales; family Geodermatophilaceae; genus Modestobacter; species Modestobacter sp. KNN46-3. Next base: position 3,608 of record NZ_JAAKGN010000004.1, read on the forward strand.
CGAGCACCTCGGCGAGGTCGGCGGTGGCCGGCAGCTCCCGCTGGATGCTGGCGATGCCGACCTGGGCGCAGTCGGAGTGCTTGGCCCCGACGTACCAGCGGCTGCCCGGGTCGTCGCCGACCAGCAGGGTGCCGAGGCCCGGCCGCCGCCCGGCAGCGGCCAGGGCGGCCACCCGCTCGGTCAGCTCCGCCCGGATCGTCGCCGCGGTCGCCTTGCCGTCGAGAGTCGTCGCTGCCACGTGGTGCAGTCTGCCCGATGCGCCCGCCCCCGGGGCTCGACGTGACCGGCCGCTGACCGACCAGCCGTCCGGTGGGGCGACGCCCCGGCCGACCGCAGGTCTCAGTCGGCCACCAGGGCGCCGTGGGAGCGGGTGAACAGCACCGCCTGCACCAGGTCCAGGCGCACGCCGGTGGGGTCGAACCCCCGCCAGTTGACGCCGTCGGTCTCGGCTCCGCGCAGGTCCGCCCCGCGCAGCAGGGTGGACTGCAGCCGCGCCCGCCGGAGGTCGGCCCGGGTCAGGTCGGCGTCGGTCAGGTCGGTGTCGGTGAGGTCGGCCTCGGTCAGCTTCTGGCCGGCCAGGTCGACGCCGGACAGGTCGACACCCCGCAGCGACACGTAGGACCAGTCGGACTCCTCCGAGGTCATCGGCCGCAGCGTGGCACCGGGGAACTGCGAGCCGGTCAGCTTGCAGCCGGTCCAGGTGACGTTGGACAGCTTCGCCCGGTCGAACCGGCAGGAGAGGAACGCCGTCCCCTCGTGCCGGGAGCCCGACAGCGCGGCGCCGGTGAGGACGCAACGCTCGAACACGCACCGGCTGGTGACCAGCTCCGCCATCGAGGCGTCGTCGAAGCGGCAGTCGATGAACGTCACCCGCTCCAACCGCGCCCAGTCCCAGTCGACGCCCGCGAGGTCCTCGTCCTCCCAGACCGTGTCCGGCTCCGGGGGCTGCGGATCCGGCCTCAATGCGCGAAGTGGCGGGTGCCGGTGAGGTAGAGCGTCACCCCAGCGGCCTGCGCGGCGGCGACGACCTCCTCGTCCCGCACCGACCCGCCCGGCTGCACCACGGCCCGCACACCGGCGTCCAGCAGCACCTGCAGCCCGTCGGCGAAGGGGAAGAACGCGTCGGAGGCGGCGACCGAGCCGGTCGCGCGCTCCCCCGCCCTGGCCACCGCGAGCCGGGCGGAGTCGACCCGGTTGACCTGGCCCATGCCGACCCCGACGGTGGCCTTGTCGGCGGCGAGCAGGATGGCGTTGCTCTTCACCGCGCGCACCGACCGCCAGGCGAACACCAGGTCGTCCAGCCCGGCGGCGTCCAGCGGTGCACCGGCGGCCAGCGTCCAGCTGGTGGGGTCGTCGCCCGGGGCGTCGATCCGGTCGGCGGTCTGCAGCAGCAGCCCGCCGCTGATCGCGCGCAGCTCCACCGACAACCGGGGAGCCTCGGGCATGCGCAGCAGCCGGATGTTCTTCTTCGCGGTGAGCACGCCGAGGGCGTCCTCGGTGAACGACGGGGCGACGACGACCTCGGTGAAGACCTCGGAGATCTGCTCGGCCAGGGTCAGGTCGACCTCACGATTGGCGGCGATCACGCCGCCGAAGGCCGAGACCGGGTCGCAGGCGTGCGCCTTGCGGTGCGCGGCGGCGATGTCGGCGCCGACGGCGATCCCGCAGGGGTTGGCGTGCTTGATGATCGCCACGCACGGGTCGGCGTGGTCGTGCGCGGCCCGCCAGGCGGCGTCGGTGTCGACGTAGTTGTTGTAGGACATCTGCTTGCCGTGCAGCTGCTCGGCGTCGGCCAGCCCCGACTGCCCGCTGCGGTACAGAGCCGCGCCCTGGTGCGGGTTCTCGCCGTAGCGGAGGACGTCGGCGCGCTCCCAGCTCCCGCCGACCCACTCGGGGAAGCCGCTCGCGTCGTCCGGGGCGAGCACGTTGCCCATCCACGAGGCGACGGCGACGTCGTAGGCGGCGGTGTGCCGGAACGCCTCGGCCGCCAGCTCCCGGCGCTGCGCCAGGGTGAACCCGCCGGCCCCGACCGCCTCGACCACCTCGTCGTAGCGGCCCGGGTCGACGACGACCGCGACCGAGGGGTGGTTCTTCGCCGCCGCGCGCACCATCGCCGGGCCGCCGATGTCGATCTGCTCGATGCACTCGTCGGGCGAGGCGCCCGAGGCCACCGTGTCGCTGAACGGGTAGAGGTTCACCACGACCAGGTCGAAGGCGGCGATGCCCAGTTCGTCGAGCTGGGCGACGTGCTCGGGCCGGCGCCGGTCGGCGAGGATCCCGGCGTGCACCGCCGGGTGCAGCGTCTTCACCCGACCGTCCAGGCACTCGGGGAAGCCGGTGACCTGCTCGACGGGGGTGACCGGCAGACCTGCGGCGGCGATCCGGGCAGCGGTGGCGCCGGTGCTGACCAGCTCCACCCCGGCGTCGACCAGGCCACGGGCCAGCTCCTCGACGCCGTTCTTGTCGTAGACCCCGAGCAGGGCGCGGCGGACGGGGGTGCGGTCGCTCATCGGGTGCTCTCCTGTGTCGGTGCGTCGGTGGGGGGCAGTCCGGCGGCCTGGACCACGAGGCCGGCCAGGGTCTGCACCAGGAGCTCCCGCTCCACGTCCTTGATCCGTTCGTGCAGGCGCTCCTCGTCGTCCCCGGGCAGCACCGGCACCGGGCGCTGGGCGAGCACCGGGCCGGTGTCGACGCCCGAGTCGACGAGGTGGACGGTCGCGCCGGTGGTGGGGACGCCGGCGGCCAGGGCGTCCCGGACGGCGTGGGCGCCGGGGAAGGCCGGCAGCAGCGCCGGGTGGGTGTTGACCACCCGGCCACCGAACGCACCCAGGACGGCGGGGCCCAGCAGCTTCATGAAGCCGGCGCAGACGACCCAGTCCGGCCGGTGGCGGGCCAGCTCCGCGGCCAGCGCAGCGTCCCAGCCGGCCCGGTCGGGGGCGTCGCGCAGGGCGAGGACGAAGGTGGGGACGCCGGCGTTGCGCGCGTGCGCCAGCCCGGGGGCGTCGGCGCGGTCGGAGCCGACGGCGACGACCTCGGCGGGGTACCCCGGCGTGGCGGTGGCGGCCAGCAGTGCGGCGCACAGCGTGCCGGCCCCGGACAGCAGGACCACGACGCGGGCCCGATCGGGGCCAGACCGCGGGACGGCGGTCGCGTCGGCGGACACGTTCGCCAACCCTAGCCGTCACCTCCGGCGGGGCCGACCGCGGCCGGGGTCAGCCCCGCGAGCGCCAGCGGCTGACGGCGGCGGCCACGGCCGCGGCGAGGGCCGCCTGGGCGGCGATCGCCAGCCCCGTGGCGAGCGCCGGCGCACCCACCTCGGCCAGCGCCGCGTCACCGAGCCGACCCCCGGCGACCAGCACCCACAGCCCGGCGCACACCCCGACACCCAGCCCGGCGACCACGCCCCACAGCGCAGCGATCACCGTGCCGCCGTCGTCGTCCCCGAGTCGACGACCGACCACCGCACCCGTGACCAGGCCCGCCACCGCGGGCAGGGCCTGGGAGAGGAAGGCCAGCAGCGGCACCGCCTGCGTGTCGGGCAGCGCGGCGAGCAGCGGCAGTGCGGGCACGCTGCCCAGCGTCACCCCACTGGTGGACACGAACGTCCCGGCGCCCACCAGGAAGCCGGGGCCGGCGGCGAGGCCCATCACCGCGGCCACGGCGTTGGGCAGCAGCAGCAGGCTCAGCCCCACCTGCCCGGCGGCTCCGGCACCGGCGCCGCCGAGGCCGGTGATGACCCGGCCGAGCCCGGCCACGTCGTGCACGAGGGCCACCGCGACCACCGCGGTGCAGCAGGCGGCCAGCGCCAGGGTCCCGGCGGCGACCGCGCGCAGGACCACCCGGCCGGGACCGGGGAACCGGTCGACGAGCTCCGCGCCCAGGCCCGAGTCGCGCAGCACTCCCAGCCCGCCGGCGACGAGCGCGACGACGCCGGCTCCCAGCACCGCACGCGGCAGGGGGACGGAGGCACCCGGTGCGTCGACGACCAGCGCCAGGCCGGCGGTGAGGGCGACGTGGACGGCGACGACGACCGCCAGCACCACCGCCGCTCCCCCTGCGGTGCGCGACCGCCGGAGAGCCGCCACCGACCCTGCTGCCCGGCTGATCCCCCAGGCGATCCCCGCGGTCACCGCCAGCGGCGCGAGCCGCAACGGGCCCGAGGACAGCTGGAGCTCTGCGCCCTGCCCGAGCAGCCACAGCTGACCGGCCACCCGCGCGGAGGCCGTCAGCGGCAGCCCACCGTCGGGGTCCAGGGTCTGGACGACGACGACGGCGAGGGTCAGGCCGGCCAGTCCCAGGACCGACACGGCCAGCGCTGCGGCCACGGCCAGGACGCCGGTCAACCTGGTGCGACGCTCCCCCGACCCGACGGAGGGCAGGCGCGTCCGCACGGAGGTCACCCCTCCACTGTCGCAAGGCACACGGGGCCTGGCCCGGCGCACGCGCCGGGGCGACTCAAGTCACGGTCCCGGCCGTGGCAGGGGGTCAGCGGTCAGCTGCAGGCCGTGGTCGGTCGGGGCCGACCGGCGGCTGCCAGGGCTCGGCAGGCTGCCCGTACCGCGGCTGCCCGGGGTGCGGCTGCCCGTGGTGCGGCTGTCCCCAGCCCGTCGGCTGTCCGTAGTGCGGTCGGCCGTACTGGGGTAGCCCGCCCAGCGGCCCTCCGTGCTGCAGCGACTGGCTCCCACCCGGCCGGCTCCCGGTGGGCGCCCCGGCCGGGCCGGCCTGCCGGCCGGACCACGCGCGGAGCTCGGGCAGCAGGGACGCCGCGGCCAGCACGGTCACGGCGGCGGCGACGAGGACGCCCAGCAGCGCGGGGAACTGGAAGCCGTAGTCGAGGCTCCGCAGCCACGCGATGAGCGTGCACAGCAGCGCGAGCGCGGCCAGGACGACGGCCGGTGCGGCGCGCAGGAAGCCGGCCCGGGCCGGGCGGACGGCGGGGAGCACCGCCCACGCTCCCGCGCCGAGCAGCAACAGCGCGCTCAGCACGACCAGTGCGGAGAACTCGTACCCGCTGGCCGTGATCCGGCCGGCGAAGTCGAAGGTGACCGAGGCCCACGGGAGGAGACCGACGAGCAGGTAGAGGAGGGCTCCCCCGGCCACCAGGAGGTCCATCGTCGTCAGTCGACTCCGGTCGAACCCGCGGCCGGCCGCGGGTCCGCCCGCTGGCGGGGGCGGTGGCACCCAGGCCGGCTCGGGACCACTCGACGTCATCGTGGGCTCCTCGTGCGTGGACGGTCGGGTACGGGCGAGCACCCGCGAGTCTCCGCCGTCCCGGCGCCGACGGGCACCCCGGGCACGCCGCTGCCCGGCACCCTCCGGAGAGAGGCCGGGCAGCAGCGGTGCAGTTCAGCCCCGTCCCGGGGAGGACGGGGTCCTTCGTCAGCCGCCGACGATCTCCCGCATGAGGCGGGCGGCCTCCGACGGGGTCTTGCCGACCTTCACACCGGCGGCCTCGAGGGCCTCCTGCTTGGCAGCGGCCGTGCCGGCCGAGCCGGAGACGATGGCGCCGGCGTGGCCCATCGTCTTGCCCTCGGGGGCGGTGAAGCCGGCGACGTAGCCGACGACCGGCTTGGTCACGTTGGCCTTGATGAAGTCCGCGGCCCGCTCCTCGGCGTCGCCGCCGATCTCGCCGATCATCACGATCGCCTCGGTCTCCGGGTCGTCCTGGAACGCCTGGAGGCAGTCGATGTGCGTCGTCCCGATGACCGGGTCACCGCCGATGCCGACGGCGGTGGAGAAGCCGATGTCCCGGAGCTCGTACATCATCTGGTAGGTCAGCGTGCCGGACTTGCTGACCAGCCCGATCTTGCCGGCCTGGGTGATGTTGGCCGGGATGATGCCGGCGTTGGACCGCCCGGGGCTGATCAGCCCGGGGCAGTTCGGGCCGATGATGCGGGTGGAGCCGCCCTGGGCGTGCGCCCAGAAGTAGGTCGAGTCGTGCACCGGGATGCCCTCGGTGATGACCACGGCCATCCCGATCTGGGCGTCGACGGCCTCGAGGACGGCGTCCTTGGCGAACTTCGGCGGCACGAAGACGACGGTGACGTCGGCCCCGGTCTCCTTCATCGCGTCGGCGACGGAGCCGAAGACGGGGACGGTCGTGCCGTCGAAGTCGACGGACTGACCGGCCTTGCTGGGGTTCACGCCACCGACGACGGCGGTGCCGGAGGCGAGCATCCGCGCAGTGTGCTTGCGGCCCTCGGATCCGGTGATGCCCTGGACGATGACCTTGCTGTTCTCGGTGAGGAAGATCGACATCTCTGCTGTGTCCTGTTCAGTAGAAGGACCTCGTCCTCCTCACCCCTCGCGAGCTCGGGGCGAGCCTCTGGACGAGGCCAGAAGACGGTTAGGAGGCGGCGAGCTCGGCGGCGCGGCGGGCGGCGCCGTCCATGGTGTCGACCACGGTCACCAGGGGGTGGGCGGCCTCGGCGAGGATCCGCCGGCCCTCCTCCACGTTGTTGCCGTCCAGCCGCACGACCAGCGGCTTGGTGGCCTCGTCGCCGAGCAGGCCCAGCGCCGAGACGATGCCGTCGGCCACGGCGTCGCAGGCGGTGATCCCGCCGAAGACGTTGACGAAGACGCTCTTCACGGCCGGGTCGGACAGGATGACGCCCAGCCCGTCGGCCATCACCTGGGCGGAGGCGCCACCGCCGATGTCCAGGAAGTTGGCCGGGCGGACGCCGCCGAACTCCTCACCGGCGTAGGCGACGACGTCCAGCGTGCTCATGACCAGGCCGGCACCGTTGCCGATGATGCCCACCTGGCCGTCCAGCTTGACGTAGTTGAGGCCCTTCTCCTTGGCCGCGGCCTCCAGCGGGTCGGCGGCGGCGGAGTCCTCGAGGGCGTCGTGCTCGCCGTGCCGGAAGGAGGCGTTCTCGTCCAGGGTGACCTTCGCGTCCAGGGCGAGCACGGTGCCGTCGGGCGCCTTGGCCAGCGGGTTGATCTCGACCAGGGTGGCGTCCTCCTTGCTGAAGACGTCCCACAGCTGGACGGCGATGGCGATCACCTGGTCGCGGACCTCGGCCGGGAAGCCGGCGGCGTCGACGATCTCGGCGGCCTTCTGGGCGTCGACACCGATCGAGGCGTCGACGGGGACCCGGGCCAGCGCCTCCGGGCGCTCGACGGCGAGCGTCTCGATCTCGACGCCGCCCTCGACCGAGGCCATGGCGAGGAAGGTGCGGTTGGAACGGTCGAGCAGGTAGGAGAAGTAGTACTCCTCGGCGATGTCGCTGGCCTGGGCGACCATCACCCGGTGGGTGATGTGCCCCTTGATGTCCAGCCCGAGGATGTCCTGTGCCCGCGCCTTGGCGGCCTCAGGGTCGTCGGCCAGCTTCACGCCGCCGGCCTTCCCGCGGCCGCCGACCTTCACCTGCGCCTTCACGACGACCGGGGCGGAGATCTCGCGGGCGATCGCCTCCGCCTCCTCGGGCGTCTCGGCTACGCCGCCGGGGAGCACGGGCACGCCGTGCGAGGCCAACAGGTCACGGGCCTGGTACTCGAAGAGATCCACGAGCAAGGACCGTAGCCCGCCCCCGGGGTGCCCGCGTCAGGTGCCCTCCGACCGAGGGGGACGTCTCACCCGTCTCTTCCGCTGAGCGGGCACCGGACGAGGCGGTCAGGCCTCGGCGGAGACGCCCACGTGCTCCCGGACCCAGCCCACGATCTCCTCGGTGCTCGCGCCCGGGGTGAACACCCGGGCCACCCCGAGCTGGGCCAGCTCGGGCAGGTCGGCGTCGGGGATGATCCCGCCCCCGAAGACGACGACGTCGTCGACGTCCCGCTCGCGGAGCAGCTCGGTGAGCCGCCGGAACAGCGTCATGTGCGCGCCGGAGAGCACCGAGAGCCCGACCGCGTCGGCGTCCTCCTGGACGACGGTGTCCACGATCTGCTCGGGCGTCTGGTGCAGCCCGGTGTAGACGACCTCCATGCCGGCGTCGCGGAGCGCCCGGGCCACGATCTTGGCGCCCCGGTCATGGCCGTCGAGGCCCGGCTTGGCGATCACGACTCGAATGCGCTCGGCTGCCACGACCTCGACTCTAGGGGCGCGAGGGTGGCCCACGTCACCCCTGAGCGGGGGAACCGCGCCGCCAGCGCCAGGCCAGCAGCGTGAGCCCCACCGCGCCGAGGGCCAGCACCAGCAGGCCGGCGCCCGGCACGGTCCACTCCAGGTCGGGGCTGGACCAGGCATCGCGGAGCCCGGTCAGCGCGCTGTCCAGCAGGAAGACGGCGACGGCGAGCAGGCCGCCGACGGCGGCGAGCCGGGGCCGCAACGACGGCGCGACGACGGCGGCCAGCACGAGCGCGCCGGCCAGCAGCAGCCCGCCCAGCAGGGCCAGCCCGGGTCGCTCCAACAGCGCCTGCGGCCCCTCCTGCTCCACGACGACCTCCAGCCCGGTCAGCGGGTCGGTCACCACCCGGTCCGGGACGTCCGCTGCGGGCAGCGCCAGTGCCAGCACCGCCGCGACGCCGAGGAGCGCCGCCGCGCCGGCGAGCACCGGCCGCAGGGGGTCCAGCGCCGCGCCGTCGTCCATCACGGTGCGGCTCCAGGCGGCGAAGGCGGTCAGGCCGGCGAGGACGGCGAGGCTCAGGGCGAGGACCCCGAGCACCCAGCCGGCGGCGGTCTCCACCGAGCTGGTGAGCACCAGCTCGCCGGCCAGCACCTCGACCGCCGGCCGGGTTGTCGACCCCTGCCCCCGATGGAGCTCGATGAGCAGCCGGCCCACGGCCAGCGCACCGGTGACCGCCGCGTAGGCCAGGCCGAGCCGAGGCACCCGCCCGAGAGCCAGCCCGGCGCCCACCGCGATCGAGGCGACCGGCGCCACGAGGGAGACGACGGCGTCCAGCGCCCCCCGCACCGGGCTCACCGCGACCCCCCCGACCACGAGGTAGGTCGGGAACAACGCCGCGGCGCCGGCCAGCCCGGCGAGTAGCAGGAGCACCCCGCAGATCCGGGCCAGCACGGGGACCGCCCCGACGACGAGCTGGTCGGGGCCGGGGGCGGACGGCGCGGTGACACCGGCCCGGGAGCCTCCGGAGCGGCGGGCCGCGGAGGCGCGCGCGGCGGCAGGCCGGCCTGGCTCGCCGGTGCGGGCGGGGTCGCGGTCACGGGCGGGCACTGGGGTTCTCCTCGGATCGGGCTCTCTGGCCGCGAGCGCGTGTCGCGTGACAGTTGTGTGACGTTCAACACAACGGGGCATTACGGTCCCCTGAACCGAGCACACCACTGCTCATGTCGCGCCGCCCGGCGCGGTGCCGAGGCGGACGGGAGGGGGAACGGCGTGCACGAGCCCGTTCTGCCCTCCGCACCAGCCTGGCACGCCCCGCGCGCTGGAGCAGGGAGCGACGTCCCCGCGACGCCGACACTGCCTCGCCGCACCGGCCTCCGGCGACTGGTCTCCCCCGCTGCACTCACCGGCAGCCTCACCGAGCTGGCCTGGGTGGGCGCACACACCTTGCTCTACCCGCTGGGCACCCGCACCGAGCGGCTGCGCCCCGACGGGAGCTACCGCCCCGGCGCACAGCCCGCCGCCGTCCGCGCCCTGTTCGCCGCCGACCCCCTCGCCGCCCGGATCCCCGTCGTGCTGGTCCACGGGCTGATCGACAACCGGTCGGTGTTCACGGTGATGCGCCGCAGCCTCCGCCGGCGTGGCTTCGCCCAGGTCTGCACCTGGAACTACAGCCCGCTGCTGCGCGACGTGCAGAGCGCTGCCGAGGCACTCGGCCAGCACATCGAGGAGGTCTGCCGGGCGACCGGGCACGACCGGGTGCACGTGGTCGGCCACAGTCTCGGCGGACTGGTCGCCCGGTACCTCGTGCAGCGCCTGGGCGGCGACGCGCGGGTGGAGTCGCTGGTGACCCTCGGGACGCCGCACGGCGGGAGCCGGTGGGCGCACGTCCTGCCCACCCGCCTGGTGCGCCAGCTGCGGCCGGGGTCGGACCTGTTCCAGGAGCTCGCCGCCCCGGCGCCGGAGTGCCGCACCCGCGTGACGGCGGTCTACAGCGACCTGGACCAGATGGTCGTGCCGTCGTCGGCCGGGCGTTGCGAGCACCCCGATCTCCAGGCCCGCAACGTGCTCGTGCCGGGCGTCGGGCACATGTCGCTGCCGATCCACCGGGGCGTGGTCGACGAGGTCGCCGCGACCCTGGCCGGCCTGCGCAGCTCCGAGGCCGACACCCCCGCCGCTGCCGCCTGACCACGACGACAACACCTGCCAAGCGCGGGTGTCGTCACTCATGGTTTGTGGTGTCGACACGCGCTGTCAGATCGTTGAACCACCCACCGCCCCTCCGTAGCGTCGCGAATGACACCGATGGGATTTCCACCGGCGTCACCGAACCGCAGCACCAGCACCCACCGCTCCGCGCGGCCGCTGGTGCTCGACGACGCCCGGCTCCCCGCGGCGTGCTGCCCGGGAGGTGCCCGATGTCCCGTGTACGAACACTCGTGGGCCGCACGCAGTCCGAGATCGTCCCCGCCGTCGCCCCCACCGGCCCGTCCGGCGACTGGGCCGACGACTTCGACGACGACTGGGACTGGGACCGCGAGTGGGCGGCCACCCAGGACGCCGACCCGAGCACCGCCGCCCGCGCCGCGGCCGCCCCCGACGAGACTCCGGCGAGCCCCCCGGGCGACGTCGTGCGACGGGCGTTCCCCCGCCCGCCGCGGCGCCGGGCACCCGCGCTGCTGGCCATCGCCGTCGCCGGCGCCCTGGCGACCTCGCTGCTGGGCGGACTCGGTGACCCGGAGCCCGCCCCGATGGCCTCCGGAGTGGACTACGGGCTGGGGCTGGCCGATGCCAGCTTCGCCGGCGGCGTGGACGTCGAGGGCGCACGCGGGGAGATCAGCCAGGCAGAGGCCCAGGCCCGGCTGAGCGAGATCGCCGCCTCCCGGGCCGCCCGCGAGCCGGACTTCGTCGTCCCCACCACCGGCCGGCTGACCACGTGCTTCTGCCAACGCTGGGGCACCATGCACTGGGGTCTCGACCTCGCTGCCCCGCTCGGCACCCCGATCTTCGCCGCGGCCGACGGGGTCGTGCTGCGCGCCGGGCCGGCGTCGGGCTACGGCAACGCCGTGTACATCCAGGACGCCGACGGGAACGTCCAGATCTACGGGCACATGCGCTACTACGACGTGTCAGCCGGCGACGTCGTCTCGGCCGGCGAGCAGATCGCCAAGGTCGGCAACCAGGGCCAGTCGACCGGGCCGCACCTGCACTTCGAGATCCACCGCGGTGGGATGAACGGCAAGCCGATCGACCCCGAGGACTGGCTCGCCGAGCGGGGCCTGTCCGTCGGCTGACCCAGGCCGGTGGCCCCCGGCAGACTGGCCCCGTGACCTCCGCCAACCCGCCGTCCGGTCCGTCCGTGCGGTTGGTCCAGCTCCCGGCTGCGGTGTTCACCGCTCTGGCCGCCGGTGATCTCGCCGCGGCCGACGAACTCAGCCCGGTGCCGCTGACCGCGTACTTCGCCGGCCCGGACTGGGCGTCCGTGTGGCGCCGGCGCGCCGCACAGTTGACCACCCACCCCGAGGACGCCGGCTGGATCACCCGGGTCATCTGGGACCCCACCCGCCGGGCAGCCGTCGGGCGGGCGGGGTTCCACGGCGCGCCTGATCGCGACGGCATGGTCGAGATCGGCTACGCCGTGGCACCCGTGTGGCGCCGGCAGGGCTATGCCCGGGCCGCCTTCGAGCAGTTGCTCACCCGCGCACGGGCTGAGCCCGCGGTACGCACCGTCCGGGTGACCATCAGCCCGACCAACACCGCCTCCCGGGCCCTGGCGCTCCCCTACGGCTTCGTGCCGGTCGGCGAGCAGGAGGACGACGAGGACGGTCTCGAGCTGGTCTACGAGGTCGCCGCCGACGACCTCAGAGCTTGACGAGCGGGGCGTAGCGCAGCACGAGCCGCTTGGTGCCGCCGGAACCGAAGTCGACCGTGGCCTGCGCCTTGTCGCCGGCGCCGTTGATCTCAACCACCGTGCCGAGCCCGAAGGCGTCGTGACTGACCCGGTCGCCGACGTCGACGCTGATCACGGCCCGGTTGCCCGCACCGCCGTGCAGGCCCCCGGTCGACAACCCGGTCGAGGCGACCCGGGCCTGGGCGGAGCTCATCGGCTTGCTGGGCGCCGGCTCCATCCGCTCCCAGTGGACGGCGTCGGACGGCAGTTCGTCGAGGAACCGGGACGGCGGGTTGTAGGCCGGCTGCCCCCAGCTGGTGCGCACCATCGCCCGGGAGAGGAACAGCCGCTGCCGCGCCCGGGTGATGCCCACGTAGGCCAGCCGCCGCTCCTCCTCCAGCTCCCGCGGGTCACCGAGGGCCCGCAGGTGCGGGAAGACGCCGTCCTCCAGGCCGGTGAGGAAGACCACCGGGAACTCCAGGCCCTTGGCCGTGTGCAGGGTCATCAGCGTGACCACGCCGGCCTCGTCGCCGCTGACCGGGATCTGGTCGGCGTCGGCGACCAGCGAGACCTGCTCGAGGAACTCGGTGACGGTGCCGCCGGGGTTGGCCGCCTCGAACTCGGCGGCCACCGAGATGAGCTCGTTGAGGTTGTCGACCCGCCCCTCGTCCTGCGGGTCGGTGCTGGCCTCCAGCTCGGCGAGGTAGCCGGTGCGGTCCAGCACGCTCTCCAGCAGCGCCGCCGGGCCCGAGCCGGTCTCGACGAGCTGCTCGAACTCCTCCAGCAGCGCGACGAACTCCTGGATCGCCTTGAGCGACCGGGTGGCCAGGTCACCGACCTCCGAGCACCGGCGCAGCGCGCTGGCGAACGGGATCCGCTCACGGTCGGCGAACCGCTCGACGCACGCCTCGGCCCGCTCGCCGATGCCGCGCTTGGGGGTGTTCAGCACCCGCCGCAGGCTCACCACGTCGGCCGGGTTGGCGACCACCTTGAGGTAGGCGACCGCGTCCCGGACCTCCCGGCGCTCGTAGAAGCGCACCCCGCCGACGACCTTGTAGGGCATGCCGACCCGGATGAACACCTCCTCGAAGACCCGGGAGGCGTTGTTGGTGCGGTAGAAGACCGCGATGTCCTTGGGTTGCGCCTTGCCCTCGTCGGTGAGCGCGTCGATCTGCTCGGCGACCCAGGCAGCCTCGTCGTGCTCGTTGTCGGCGACGTAGCCCTCGATCAGCTCGCCGTCCCCGGCGTCGGACCAGAGGTTCTTCGGCCGGCGGGCGGTGTTGCGGGCGATCACCTGGTTGGCCGCGCGCAGGATGCGCTGGGTGGAGCGGTAGTTCTGCTCCAGCACGATGGTCGTGGCGTCGGGGTAGTCGCGCTCGAACTCGTCGATGTTCCGGATCGTCGCGCCGCGGAAGGCGTAGATCGACTGGTCGGCGTCCCCGACGACGCACAGCTCGGCCGGTGGCACCGGGCCACCGTGCGTGCCGACCAGCTCGCGGACCAGCACGTACTGGGCGTGGTTGGTGTCCTGGTACTCGTCGACCAGGACGTGCCGGAACCGGCGGCGGTAGTGCTCGGCCACGTCGGGGAAGGCCTGGAGCAGGTGCACCGTGGTCATGATCAGGTCGTCGAAGTCCATCGCGTGCGCCTCGCGCAGCCGCCGCTGGTAGAGCGTGTACGCCTCCTTCAGCACCTTCTCCGGTGCCGTCTGCGGGGCGTAGGACTCCTCGTCCACGAGCTCGTTCTTCAGGTTCGAGACCTGGTTGGCCAGGCCGCGACCGGGATACCGCTTGGCGTCGAGGTCCAGGTCGCGGGCGACCATCGTCATCAGCCGGACCGAGTCGCCCTGGTCGTAGATGGTGAACGAGCTCTTCATGCCGAGCTTGCCGGCCTCGGCGCGCAGGATGCGCACGCACATCGAGTGGAACGTGGACACCCACATCGCCCGGGCCCGCGGGCCGACGAGGGCGGCGACGCGCTCCTTCATCTCGCCGGCGGCCTTGTTGGTGAAGGTGATCGCCATGATCTCGCCGGGCTGCACGCCGCGGGCACCGAGCAGGTAGGCGATGCGGTGGGTGAGCACCCGCGTCTTGCCCGACCCCGCGCCGGCGACGATGAGCAGCGGACTGCCCTCGTGCACCGTGGCCTCGCGCTGCGGGCCGTTCAGGCCGGCGAGCATCCGGTCGAGCTCGCGGCCGATCTGGCCGGACGTGTGCCGGGGGAGCGCGGCGGTGCCGGGGAGGGTGTGCTGGGGGCTGCTCATGACCCGCCCACTCTAAGCCGGGGCACCGACGACCACCGGGGCGCGCGTGTCGCCTGGGGACGGCGTGACCTGGCCGCGCGGTCCGTGGTGTGACAGACTCCTCGACGTGCTGACGCATCGCGAGTTTTCCTACGGCCACCGGGTTCCGGTGTCCGTACTCGCTGGCTGATCAGCCACCGCACACGACGCCCCGGGCCCAAGGCCCCGGGGCGTTTTCTGTGTCCCGGGTCCGACGGCCTCACACCCGCCCCGGAGGACCCGATGAGCAGCACCCTCTCCCCCAGCGTCTCCACCGAGCGCCCTGCCGACCCGGCCGAGCACATCGACGCGCTGCGCGCCGAGATCGACGCCTGCGACGCGCAGATCATCGAGCTGGTCCAGCGCCGGCTGGCCGTCTCCCAGGAGATCGGCGCGCTGCGCACCGCCTCGGGCGGCATGCGGCTGTCGCTGTCCCGCGAGCAGCGGGTCCTCGCCCGCTTCCGCACCGCGCTCGGTCCGGACGGCGCCGCACTCGGGATGATGCTGCTGCGTCAGGGCCGCGGCCGGCTCTGAGGGAGGGTCACCCTCCCCCAGGCCTCGTGAGCTCGACCGGGGCCCTGGAGGGTGCCCATAAGCTGCGGCGCGTGATGCCGCTCCCCACTGCCCCCGCCGAGCACGTCGACCGCGTCCTGTGCGTGCTCGCCCACCCCGACGACGTCGACTTCGGCAGCGCCGGCACGGTCGCCACCTGGACGGCGGCGGGCACGGAGGTCACCTACTGCATGGTGACCGACGGGGACGCCGGGGGCTTCGACGAGACCCCGCGCGACCAGATGGGCCCGTTGCGCCGCGAGGAGCAGCGAGCTGCGGCCGCGGCGGTGGGTGTCACCGACGTCCGGTTCCTCGGGTACCCGGACGGGCGGCTCGAGCCGACCCTGGACCTGCGCCGCGACATCAGCCGGGTGATCCGCCAGGTGCGGCCGCAGCGGGTGCTCACCAGCTCACCCGAGCGCTTCTGGGAGCGGATCGGCGCCAGCCACCCCGACCACATGACCGTGGGCGAGTCCACGTTGCGTGCGGTGTACCCCGACGCCCGCAACCCCTTCGCCTTCCCCGAGCTGCTGGCCGACGAGGGCCTGGACGCCTGGACGGTGTCGGAGGTGTGGCTGGGCGGCGGCCCCCGCTCGGACCACGCCGTGGACGTCACCGACGTGCTCGACCGCAAGCTCGCCGCACTGCGCTCGCACGTCAGCCAGGTCTCGCACTGGCCCGAGGGCCAGTTGCAGGAGTTCCTGACCGGCTGGATGCAGCAGAACGCGCGTGCCCACGGCCTGCCCGACGGCCGGTTGGCCGAGGCCTTCCACGTGGTGCACACCGGCTGACCTGGCGCCCGACCGACCGCACCGCGGCCACCGGCCGCCGCGTCACAGCAGGCGGTTGGTGGCCGCCCAGCGGGTGAGCTCGTTCCGGTTGGACAGCTGCAGCTTGCGCAGCACGTTGGAGGCGTGCGACTCCACCGTCTTCACCGAGATGAACAGCCGCCCGCCGATCTCCCGGTAGGTGTAGCCGCGGGCCAGCAGCTGCATCACCTCGCGCTCGCGGGCCGACAGCAGGTCCAGGCCCGGGTCGGTGGCCGGGTCCTCGGCGGGGACCGGTGCGGCGGGCCCGGCGGAGAAGGCGTCCAGCACGAAACCGGCCAGCCGGGGGCTGAAGACGACGTCGTCCTCGGCGACCCGGCGGACGGCGTCCCGCAGGTCGGCCCCGGAGATCGTCTTGGTGACGTACCCGCGGGCCCCGGCCCGGATGACGGCGATGACGTCCTCGGCGGCGTCGGAGACCGACAGCGCCAGCCACCGGGTCTCGGGCAGCTCGGTGCGCAGCGACTCGAGGACGGCGTGGCCACCCCCGCCGGGCAGGTGCACGTCGAGCAGGACGACGTCCGGTGTGCTGGCCCGGATGCCGGCCACCGCGGTCGGGACGTCGGCTGCCTCGCCGACCACCTCGACCTCCTCGCCCAGCTCGGCGCGCACGCCGGCGCGGACCATCGCGTGGTCGTCGACCAGGAAGACCCGGGTGCGGTTCACAGCGACGCCTCCACCTGTGCACGTGGGAGGCAGAGCTCCACCTCGGTCCCCTCTCCCGGCGCGGACCGCACCGTTGCCGTGCCGCCCAGTCGGGTCAGCCGCCCCACCACCGAGTCGCGCAGTCCGCGCCGGTCTCCCGGTACGGCGGCGGGGTCGAACCCGGTCCCGCGGTCCCGGACGAAGACCGCCACCGAGCCCGGCGTCACCTCGCTGTACAGCGAGACCGACGGCGCACCCGAGTGCTTCGCCGCGTTGACGACCGCCTCCCGGGCGGCCTGGCCGAGGGTGGCGACCGCGTCGTCGACGGGCAGGTCACCGACGACGACGGGCTCGACGGTGACGGCGTGGTCGGCCTCCACCTCGGCCACCAGTCGGGCGACCAACCCGGCCCAGGTGCCGCCGGTGGCGACGGTCGGCTCGTACAGCCAGGCCCGCAGCTCCCGCTCCTGGCTGCGGGCCAGCCGGTTCACCACCGTGGGGTCGGCCGCGTGCCGCTGGATCAGCGCGAGGGTCTGCAGCACCGAGTCGTGCAGGTGGGCGGCGACCGCGGCGCGCTCCTCGGAGCGGATCCGGGCAGCCCGCTCGGCCGCGCGCTGGTCCAGCAGCCGGCGCCACAGCGGGGCGGTCGCCAGTGTCAGGCCGACGAGGATCACCACGGTGGCGGTGAAGCCGTTGCGGGCGTTGGCCAGCTGCCCGGTGGTGGCCAGCAGCAGCACCACACCGACCACGCCGACGACGACGCCGGCGGCCAGTCCCCAGCGACTGGTGCGTCGGGAGAGCGAGGCGTCGGTCTCGGTCTGCCGCCAGATCAGCGCCAGCCCGATCCCGGCGAGCGCCAGCGGCAGGACGACGTCGTAGCCGCCGAAGGTGAGCAGCTGGGAGACCAGCCCGAAGACGACGAAGGACAGCAGCGCCAGCAGGATCATCTGGCGGCGGCTGGGGCGCTGCCCGATGACGGCGGTCGGGTCGTCCTCCCCGGACGGGTCGGCGACCGGCATGGTCAGCCACAGCAGCGCGTAGGCGACGACGCCGACCCCGGTGAACGCCAGCCCGACCACGACGACCCGCACCACGAGCGGGTCCAGGCGCAGGTGCGCGGCGGTGCCGGCGACCACCCCGGCCAGCAGTCGGTCGCCGGCCGGTCGCGCCAGCGGAGGACGGGCCGGACGGCCGTCGGGGAGCCGGGCCGCGGCCGGGGCGGGATGCCCGGCCGCCGGCGCGGTGCTGGTGGTCACGACACCGATGGTGTCACCGTCCCCGCACCACGCACACCGGTGATCACCCGGAGGCAGGGCGACCGTCGGGGATCAGGGTCGGTCCAGGGGGTTCCCTGATACCGCGGGGCGAGCGGAGTCGGCAGGCTCGTGGCATGACCTCAGCACTCCCTCCCTCCGCCCCGCCCCCGGCGGCCGAGCAGCCACCGGGCTCGTGGCCGCCTCCGCCGCCACCGGGGCCGGTGGCGCGTCCACCGTTGCGCCGCAGCCGCACGGACCGGGTGATCGGCGGCGTCGCCGGCGGCCTGGCCGACTACACCGGTGTGGACGCCCTGCTGTGGCGGGTGGGCGCCATCGCGCTGACCCTCGCGGGCGGCAGCGGCCTGATCATCTACGTGCTGCTGTGGCTGCTCATGCCGGCCGCCCCCGCGGCGCCGCCCGGCCAGCCCGGCGTCCCGGACCAGGCCCGCACCGGCCCGCGTTCTCCGGTGCCCGGCGTGACGGTCGCGGCGCTGCTGATCATCGCTGGCATCGCGGTGCTGCTGGACCAGTTCACCGACGTGGAGCTGGGTGCCCGCGGCGTCCTGGGCATCGCCCTCCTCGTCGTCGGCGTCGGCCTGATGGTCGGCGCGCTGACCGGGATCGGCCGGGGCGCCAAGGGCGGGCTCATCGGGCTCGGCCTGGTGCTCTCCGTGGCGCTGGCGATCGCCTCGACCGTCGACGTCCCGTCCGGCGGGATGGGCGACCGCACCTGGCGCCCGGCGTCGGCCGCCGCCGTGCAGTCGGACTACGAGAACGGCGCCGGCGACCTGCTGCTGGACCTGCGCGGCGTCGACCTCGACGACCTGGACTCCCCGATCACCACCCGGATCGACTCCGGGATCGGCGACATCGAGGTGATCGTGCCCTTCTCCGCCGACGTGGAGCTGGACGTCGTCCAGGGGGTCGGCGAGACCGACCTGTTCGGCGACAGCGTGACGAGCGGCTTCTTCCCCGGTCGGGGGACGGACGAGTGGTCCGGGGACTCCGACCCGGAGTTCGAGATCATGATCCACTCCGGTCTGGGCGACGTGGAGGTGTCCCGTGGCTGAGCACGACCCCTACGGACGGCGGGACACCGAGGTGTTCCCCCAGGGCACGACCGGCAGCACGACCGGGAGCTCCACCGCCTCCCCCGGCGACTCCTCCGACCGCCGACGCGACATCGACCCCGGGGCTCTGGTGGCCGGGGTGCTGTTCATCCTGGTGGCGGTGCTGCTGATGGCCGGGGTGGACCTCGACCTCGCCTGGTTCGGCGACGGCATCGCCTGGGTCATCCTGATCGGCGCCGGGGTCGCGCTGCTGGTCAACGAGTGGCGCAAGGCCCGCCGCCGGAGTTGAGGGCGGCGGTGGCCGGGCCCGGGGGACGCCCCCGGGCCCGGCCACTCAGCGCGTGACGACCGCGATGGCCACGGTGCCGAGGTAGATCAGCGGCAGCAGGATGCCCTCGAACCCGACCCCCTTGCGCTCGCGCATCACCAGCCCGGTCGCCAGCACGACGGTCATCAGGATCGTGCCGCCGAGCAGCACCAGGCTGATCTCACCGGCGTCGCGGTAGACCGGCCCCTCCAGGTAGGCGACGTCGGCCACCGGGATCATCAGGGTGTCGAAGACGTTCCCGCCGATGATGTTGCCGATGCCCAGGGTCAGCGCCCCCATCCGCACCGCGGTGATCAGCACGACGAGCTCGGGCAGCGAGGTGACCGCCGTGGTCAGGGTGAAGCCGACGACGCCGCTGGGCAGCCCGGTCGCCTGGACGACACCCAGCCCGGCCTGGCCGATCACCCAGCCGGCGACGCCGACCACCAGCGCGAGCGCCGCGAGCCGGCCCCACAGCCGCCGGGTCGAGGCGTCGGTGCCGTCGGGTTCGACGTCCTCGACCGTGGCCGAGGTCTGGATGGGTTGCCACATGGGGTGGTCGTGCATCCGCCGGAGCAGGACCAGCCCGTAGCCGTAGAGCAGCGGGATCAGCAGGGTCACCGGGTGGATCCAGCCCCACTGCAGCGTGGGGGTGGCGTAGGCGACCACCGGCAGGGACAGCATCCCGACCAGGAGCAGCGCCTGCAGCACGTTCTCCAATGAGGCGGCGGCGTGCTCCAGGTTCGCCCGGCGGTAGACCAGGTCGGCGATGGCCAGCCAGACCATCTGCACCGCGACGCCGCCGATCGGGTTGGCCAGGCCGAACCCGGCATCGCCCTCCAGCGCGCCGGTCGCGGTGGTCACGATGCCCGGCAGGGAGGTGACCGCACCGAGCAGCAGGGCGCCACCGATCGCGTCGCCCAGTCCGGGTGCGGTCGGCGAGCTCGTCGGCGGCGCGGGTCAGCCGGATGCCGGCGAAGACGATCACCGCTGCCATGGCGACGAGGGCCAGCGCGCTCGGCCAGAGTGGCCACACCCCGGCGGTCACTCCGGCACCTCCTCGCGTGGACGATCAGATCGGCGACAACCTGATCATGAGCCGCCGGCCCTCGCCACTCGGCGCCCCCGAACAGGTGACGCGCCGGAGCGCCCCCGCCCGACCATCCCCGGCGGCGTCAGGAAGAGGTGACGGTCGGGGTCCTCCCGCTCACTCCCACTCGATGGTGCCCGGCGGCTTGCTCGTCACGTCGAGCACGACCCGGTTCACCTCGGCCACCTCGTTGGTGATCCGGGTGGAGATCTTCGCCAGCACGTCGTAGGGCAGCCGGGTCCAGTCCGCGGTCATCGCGTCCTCGCTGGACACCGGGCGCAGCACCACGGGGTGTCCGTAGGTGCGCCCGTCGCCCTGCACGCCCACGCTGCGGACGTCGGCCAGCAGTACCACCGGGCACTGCCAGATCTCGGTGTCCAGGTGCGCCGCGGTGAGCTCCTCGCGGGCGATCGCGTCGGCCTGACGCAGCACGTCCAGCCGGTCACGGGTGACCTCACCGATGATCCGGATGCCGAGGCCCGGGCCGGGGAAGGGCTGGCGCTGCACCAGGGTGTCGGGCAGGCCCAGCTGCCGGCCGACCTCGCGCACCTCGTCCTTGAACAGCGTGCGCAACGGCTCGACCAGGGTGAAGGTCAGGTCCTCGGGCAGCCCGCCGACGTTGTGGTGGCTCTTGATGTTCGCCGTCCCGGTGCCGCCACCGGACTCCACCACGTCGGGGTAGAGGGTGCCCTGCACCAGGAAGTCGACGGTCTCGCCGTGCTCCTTGGCGTCGGCGATCACGTCGAGGGCGGCCTGCTCGAAGACCCGGATGAACTCCCGGCCGATGATCTTCCGCTTCGTCTCCGGGTCACTGACCCCCGCCAGCGCGGCGAGGAACTGCTCGCTGGCGTCGACGACGCGCAGGTCGGCTCCGGTGACGGCGACGAAGTCCCGTTCGATCTGCTCGGTCTCGCCCTCGCGCATCAGCCCGTGGTCGACGTAGACGCAGGTGAGCCGGTCACCGATGGCCCGCTGGACCAGCGCCGCGGCCACCGCGGAGTCGACCCCACCGGACAGCCCGCAGATGGCGCGGCGGTCGCCGATCTGCGCGCGGATCGACGCGACCTGCTCGTCGACGACGTTGGCCATCGTCCAGCTCGGCTCCAGGCCGGCGATGTCGAACAGGAAGTGCTCGAGCACCGTCTGCCCGTGCGGGGTGTTCTTCACCTCGGGGTGGAACTGCACGCCGGCCAGCCGCCGGTCGACGTCCTCGAAGGCCGCGACCGGGGCGCCGGTGCTGGTGGCGGTGACGGTGAAGCCGGGCGGTGCGGCGCTGACCGCGTCGCCGTGGCTCATCCACACCGACTGCTCGTTCGGCAGCTCGCCGAACAGCTGACCCGGGGTGGTCACGGTCAGCGGGGTGCCGCCGTACTCCCGGTCGCCGGTGCGGGCCACGGTGCCGCCGAGGCTGGCGGCCATCGCCTGGAAGCCGTAGCAGATGCCGAAGGCCGGCACCCCCGCCTCGAAGACGGCCGGGTCGACCTGCGGGGCGTCCTCGGCGTAGACGCTGGAGGGCCCGCCGGAGAGCACGATCGCCGCCGGCTTGCGGGCCAGCAGCTCGGCGACCGGCACGTCGGAGCCGACGAGCTCGGAGTAGACCCCGGCCTCCCGGATCCGGCGGGCGATCAGCTGGGCGTACTGGGCACCGAAGTCGACGACCAGCACGGTCGGGAAGTCCATCGTGGCCGGGCTGCTGGTGGTGGGGCTGCTGCTCATCGGGGGCGTCAGCCCACCAGGTGGCCGGGACCGGCCGCGGTGTCGCCGTTGCCACCGATCACCAGGTCGACCCGCTGGAACTCCTTGAGGTCCCGGTAGCCGGTCTTGGCCATGGTGCGGCGCAGAGCACCGAAGAGGTTGGTGCGCCCGTCGGCGGAGGTGGCCGGGCCGAGCAGCACCTCCTCCAGCGAGCCGCGGGCCTGCGCCGGTGCGGACGTGCCGCCGCGGGGCAGTCGCGGGTGCGCGGCCACGGAGTCCCACCACACGCCGCCGGCCGGCGCCTCCGCGGCGGTGCGCAGCGGCTCCCCGAGCTGGACGGCGTCGGCACCGCAGGCCAGCGCCCGGGCGATGGCGCCGCTGGTCTCGATCCGGCCGTTGGCGATGACGTGCACGTACCGGCCACCGGTCTCGTCGAGGTAGTCGCGGCGGGCCGCCGCGGCGTCGGCGATCGCGCTGGCCAGCGGCACCCGGACGCCCATCACGGCGTCGGCGGTGGACCAGCTGTCGGCGCCCACGCCGACGATCACGCCGGCGGCGCCGGTGCGCATCAGGTGCAGCGCGGTCTGGTAGTCCGCCGCGCCGCCGACGATCACCGGGACGTCGAGGTCGGCGATGAACTCCTTGAGGTTCAACGCGTCCCCGCCGGTGGTGACGTGCTCGGCGGAGACGATCGTGCCCTGGATGACCAGCAGGTCGACCCCGGCGGCGAGCACGGTCGGGGCGAGCGCCACGGTGTGCTGCGGGGAGACGCGCACCGCCGTGGTCACCCCGGCGTCCCGCACCTCCTTGATCCGGGCGGCGATCAGGTCCGGCTTCACCGGCTCGGCGTAGACCTCCTGCAGCAGCGCGGTCGGCGGGCCGCTGTCGGGCCCGGCGGCGTCGCGCAGGCGGCGGTAGACGTCGGTCGGGTCGTCGTACCGGGCCCACAGGCCCTCGGCGTTGAGCACACCCAGGCCACCGGCCTGACCGACCGCGACCGCGGTCTCCGGGCTGACCACCGCGTCGCTGGGGCTGGTGACGAGCGGGATCTCGAACCTGAAGGCGTCGATCTGCCAGGCGGTGGAGACGTCGTCGTGGTCCCGGGTGCGCCGGGAGGGGACGATCGACACCTCGTCCAGGTCGTAGCCCCGGCGGGCGAAGCGGTTCAGGCCGATCTCGACGTTGTCACGTACTGGCATGGGGTCAGCGGCCTCGGTAGTTGGGGGCTTCGACGGTCATCTGGATGTCGTGCGGGTGGCTCTCGGTGAGCCCCGCGGAGGTGATCCGGGTCAGCTGGCCGCGCTCCTGCAGGTCGGCGACGGTGGCCGCACCCGCGTAGCCCATGCCGGCGCGGAGCCCGCCGACCAGCTGGTGGGCGACCCCGGACAGCGGCCCGCGGTAGGGCACCTGCCCCTCGATCCCCTCGGGCACGAGCTTGTCGTCGGAGAGGACGTCGTCGGCGAAGTAGCGGTCCCGGCTGAAGGACTGGTTGCCGCGCTTCTGCATCGCGCCGAGGGAGCCCATGCCGCGGTAGGTCTTGTACTGCTTGCCGTTCATGAAGACCAGCTCCCCCGGGGCCTCCTCGACCCCGGCGAACAGGCCGCCGATCATGACGGTGTCCGCGCCGGCGACCAGCGCCTTGACGATGTCACCGGAGTACTGGAGCCCGCCGTCGGCGATGACCGGGACCCCGGCCGGGCGGGCGGCGAGCGCGGCCTCGTAGATGGCGGTGACCTGCGGGACGCCGACCCCGGCCACCACGCGGGTGGTGCAGATCGAGCCCGGCCCGACGCCGACCTTGACCGCGTCGACCCCGGCGTCGATCAGCGCCTGCGCGCCGGCCCGGGTGGCGATGTTGCCCCCGACCACCTGCACGCCGTGGCCCACGTTCGCGAAGTCCTTCTTCACCCGGGCGACCATGTCCAGCACGGCGCGCTGGTGGCCGTGGGCGGTGTCGACGACGAGCACGTCGACCCCGGCGTCCACGAGCAGCCCGGCCCGCTTGTAGGCGTCCTCGCCCACGCCCAGCGCGGCACCGACGGACAGCCGCCCGTCGACGTCCTTCGTGGCGTTGGGGTACTGGTCGCGCTTGACGAAGTCCTTGACGGTGATCAGCCCGCGCAGCCGCCCGCCGTCGTCCACCAGCGGCAGCTTCTCGATCTTGTGCTGCTTGAGCAGCGCCAGCGCCCGATCCGGGTCGACGCCCACCGGGGCGGTGACCAGCGGCAGCGGCGTCATCACGTCGCGCACCAGCCGGTGCTGGTCGGTCTCGAAGCGCATGTCCCGGTTGGTGACCATGCCGACCAGCACGCCCTCGGCGTCCACGACCGGTGCCCCGGAGATCCGGTAGCGGGCCGACAGCGCGTCGACCTCGGCGAGGGTGTTGTCCGGGGAGCAGGTGACCGGGTTGGTGACCATGCCGGCCTCGGAGCGCTTGACCAGGTCGACCTGGCCGGCCTGGTCCTCGGCGGCGAGGTTGCGGTGCAGGACCCCGATGCCACCGGCACGGGCCATGGCGATCGCCATCCGCGACTCGGTGACGGTGTCCATCGCCGAGGAGACCAACGGGATGGCCAGCCGGATGCCGCGGGTCAGCCGGGTGCTGGTCTCCACGTCGGTGGGGACGATGTCCGAGGCCCCGGGGACCAGCAGGACGTCGTCGTAGGTCAGCCCCAGCGGGGCGAACTTGGCCGGCAGTTCAGGGATGCGCTCGTCGGGCTGCATGTGCCGCCACCCTCTCGACTTCTTCGGTGGGAGCGCCTCGCCAGGCGCACTGGATCCCCCCACATGCTAGGCGGAGCACCGGAGGGGTCCCTCGCCCCGCTACCGTGGTCCGTCGGTCGGGCGTGCCCGGCCGACTGCTGGCTGACCAGCAATGACCGAGGATGCCGGCCCTGGCCGGCGAGGAGGACACGTGGACGCGTGGGACGACGCATTCGGCGCGACCCCGGATCGCGACCCGGACTTCGGGGGCGAGCTCGGCTCCGGTGACCACTCGGTGCAGCCACCGCTGACCATGGAGGAGCGGGCCGGGGTGCTCGACGACCTGGCCGAGCTGGAGGTCTTCCGCACGCTGCTGGAGCCCACCGGGGTCAAGGGCATCGTCGTGGACTGCCCCGACTGCGACGAGGAGCACCACGTCGACTGGGCGCTGATGCAGGCGAACCTGCGCCAGCTGCTGGACGAGGGGCAGACCGGCCGGCACGAGCCGCCGTTCGACCCCGACCCCGACGACTACGTCAGCTGGGACTACGCCAGCGGCTACGCCGACGGGATCGCCGCCCTGGCCGAGCGCGAGGAGCCCACCGGCCGGCACGGCACCGGCGGCCGCCACGCCCGCGACGACTGACGGAGGACCCCGGAGGCTGAGCCGTCTCCGTCCATGGTCCCGAGAAGCGGCCGAGCGCGGTGTCCGGAAGTCCGGACACCGCGCTCAGCCGCTTCTGGCTGGGTTTGCCGATCCAGCTCAGTGCATGATCCCGCGGCGGAAGCCGGTGGCCACGGCCTCGGCGCGGTCCTTGGCGCCGAGCTTGCGGAACAGCCGCCGCGCGTGGGTCTTGATCGTGTCCTCGGACAGGTAGAGCTCCCGGCCGATCTGGGCGTTGCTCTTGCCCTGGCTCATCCCGGTGAGCACCTGCATCTCCCGCGCGGACAGGGCGACCTGCGGCGTCTCGGGCACGGTCGAGCGCACCGTGGTCGGGGCCAGGCCGGCCAGCGGGCTGGCACCACCCCAGCCCGAGCCGGCGGGTGCGCCGGCGAGCACGCCCGCCTGCTGGGCGCTGCGCGGCGCAGGGGCCAGCTGGTGGGGCAGGCGCCCGCCGTCGGGGCGCATGCCGGTACGGGACAGGCCCAGCCCGAGCTCGAGGGGGCTGGCGTCCCAGCGGAGGTACCCGCGGGCGCCGAGGGACACCGCGGCGCGCACGGTCTCGGCGTCGTCCGGTGCCCCGAGCATGAGCACCGGCAACGTCGTGTGGGCACGCAGGACCTGGGTGGCCACGGACAGCCCGCTGTCGGTCGCCCGCTGGGTGCCGACGAGCAGGACGTCGGGCACGCGGTTGTCCAGCCGGGCCATCAGCGACGCCGGGTCGGCGACGGCCTCGACGCGGCTGACGAAGGGCAGGGCGAGCAGCCGGCCGGCGACGTCGTCCCGGACCCGGCGCCGCTCGTCGAACACCCAGACGACGGATCCACCGCTGCCGTTGCCCCGCGTCCTGTCCTCGATCACGACTGCTCCCGTCTGCGCCGGTCGGAACCGGCGGCGTACCGACCGGGCGTCGCCCGGGCGGGTGGCCGGAGCGAGGTGGTCCCCCCGCTCCCGGGAGCGCCGGCACCTCCGGTCTCCCGGACGGGTGTCGGGGTGTCCCCCACCCTGGTGGTCGGCACTCACTGTGATCACCTTGATCCTGTGGGTAGCGCGGCGACAGTGGCCGTCACCCCCGCGGGTGACGACCTGTGAGCGCGCGGCGGCCGAAGCACAACTCGGCCGATCCCGCACGACGAACGCGATCGGTCGTGTTTGCGGCTCGTCGGCAGCGGGCATCGGCCCGGAAGCGACCGGGCAGACCCCCCGGTGCACTGAGCCGAGGAGGTCCAATGGCTGACATCCGCCGACTGCCCAACCCCGTGGCCGAGGTCTGGGACTGGCAGCTGCACGGTTCCTGCCGGGGCGAGAGCACCTCGCTCTTCTTCCACCCCGACGGCGAGCGCGGCCCGGCCCGTGCGCGCCGCCAGGCCGCCGCCAAGGCCGTCTGCGGACGTTGCCCGGTCATCGAGTCCTGCCTCCAGCACGCCCTGTCGGTCCGCGAGCCCTACGGGGTCTGGGGCGGCATGAGCGAGGAGGAGCGAGCGCGGCTGATCGCCGCAGAGCCCGCTGCCATCGCCGCTGCGGTCTGATCCGTCCGCGGGAGGCCTCCCCCGCTGACGAGTTGCCGAGAGGGCCGGTCCGACGAACGCGTCGGACCGGCCCTCTCGGCTGTCCGGGATCCGGGGTCCGCTCAGCCCAGGTCGCTGACGACGCGGTCCCGTCCCCGGGTCTTGGCCTCGTACAGGTGCTCGTCGGCGCGGCTGAGCAGGTCGGCGAGCGCCGTCCAAGCGCCCCCGGCCGTGGTCGCCACCCCCGCGCTGAGGGTCAGCGTGAGGCCGTCGGCCAGCTCGGCCCAGGGGTGCGCGGCGACCGCCCGGCGCAGGTCGTCCAGCTGCCGGACGGCGCGCGGCAGGTCCCCGCCGACGAGCACCAGCAGGAACTCCTCGCCCCCCATCCGCGCGGCGAAGCCACCCGGCGCGGCGCCGCCCGACGCCGCGACCTCGAGTTCCGCCGCCACCGCGCGGAGCACCTGGTCGCCGACGTCGTGCGACCACGTGTCGTTGACCCGCTTGAAGTGGTCCAGGTCGACCAGCGCCACGGAGACGATCTCGGTCGTCGTGATCGCCCGGTCCAGCAGCTGCGGGAGCTGGTCGTCGACGAAGCGGCGGTTGTACAGGCCGGTCAGCGGGTCACGCAGCGAGAGCTCGCGGTAGCGCCGGCTCTGCCGCCGCGCCTCGGTCGCCTCGTACATCGCCTGCAGCGCCCGGGCCCGGGCGTCGCGTTGCGCGGACTGGAGGTCCAGCGCCGCCTGGCTGTACAGCTGGTGCTCCTCGAACGCCGCCTTGTAGTCCGCACCCGCTGCGTGCAGCTCGGCCTGCTCCCGCCGGGCGCGCACCCGGATGGCGGTCAGCCCGTGCTGCTCGCACCGTCGCACGCACTCGTCCAGCACCTCCTGGGCGCCGGCCACGTGCCCTCGGCGACGGCGCACCTCGGCCAGGGTCAGCAGGAAGTCCGCACCGGCGTCCCCGTCCGGCGAGGCGTCCAGCGCCCCGGACTCCGTTCCCGGCGCCAGTGCGTGCTCCGCCTCCTCCAGCCGGCCCAGCCCCAGAAGGGCACGGGCGATGGTGTCCAGCCGTCCGACGTGCAACGGCACCCCGTGCCGTTCGGCGAGTGCCTGCAGTTGCGTGCTCAGCCCCAGTGCGCGCTCGTACCGGCCGGCGATCGTCTCCACGTAGGCCCAGTTGTTCAGGATCAGCAACTGGCGGTCCACGTCACCGAGCTGCTCGGCGAGACCGAACACCTCCGCGTAGCGCTCCCGGGCTCCCTCGTCACCCTGCAGGCCCTGGCAGTCGGCCATCCGGGCGAGGTGGTCGATCCGCAGCACCGGCGGGTCCTCGTCCCCGAGCAGGTGCACGGACTGGACGGCGTGCTCCAGGGCGAGCGAGAGGTCGCCCAGCTCCTGAAGGACGGCCGCCAGCAGGAAGTGGCTGCGGGACAGCAGGTGCCGGGCGTCCGCGTCGGTGGCCCAGCGCTGCACCTGGCGGGCGATCCGGCCGGCCTCGGCTACGTCGCCGCGCCGTCGGGCCAGGTCCGCCAGCACCAGCCGGGCACGCAGCTCCAGCTCGGGTGCCCCCAGCGCGCGGGCGGCGTCCTCGGCCTGCTGCGCCCGGTCACCGATTCCGTCGACGTCGAAGCGGGACAGCGCCTCCAGTTCGTCGAGGGCAGCCGCCAGCTCGACGGCGTCCTCAGGGGTCGCCGGATCCGGGCGGGGCACCGCCCGCTCACCGACCTCCACGTCTGGCACCCCACCCCATCGACGGCGCGAACGGCACGTTGAGCCCCTGTCTCGGTGGACTGACCCTCATGGGTGGTGCGCCCGCGGCCACGAACGGGTCCGCCCCCGCTCCCAGACGGGAGCGGGGGCGGGTGTCAGCCGGTCGCGCTCAGCTCAGTGGCTGTGCCCGTGGCCGTGCGAGTGCCCGTGGGTGTGGTGCCCGGCGCCGTCGGACTCCTGCTCGGCGGGCTTCTCCACGATCGCGGAGTCGGTGGTGAGCACCATGGCCGCGATCGAGGCGGCGTGCGACAGGGCCGCCTTGGTGACCTTGACCGGGTCGATGACGCCCTGGGCGGCCAGGTCGCCGTACTCGCCGGTGGCGGCGTTGAAGCCCTGACCCACACCCAGCTCACGGACCCGGCCGACGACGACCGGCCCCTCGAACCCGGCGTTGGAGGCGATCAGCGACAGCGGCGAGTCGATCGCCTTGCGCACCGACCGGGCGCCGATCAGCTCGTCGCCGGTCAGCTCCAGGTCGTCGATCGCCGAGGCGGCGTGCACCAGCGCGGAGCCACCACCGGGGACGACGCCCTCCTCCACCGCAGCGCGGGTGGCGGCGATCGCGTCCTCGATGCGGTGCTTGCGCTCCTTCATCTCCACCTCGGTGGCGGCACCGACCCGGATGACCGCGATGCCGCCGGCCAGCTTGGCCAGCCGCTCCTGCAGCTTCTCGCGGTCCCAGTCGGAGTCGGTCGCCTCGATCTCCTTGCGGATCTGGGCGACCCGGTCGGCCACGGCGCCGGAGGTGCCGCCGCCGTCGACGATCGTGGTGTCGTCCTTGGTGACGGTCACCCGGCGCGCGGTGCCCAGCACCTCGAGGCCGACGCCGTCCAGGGACAGGCCGACGTCCTCGCTGACGACCTGGCCACCGGTGACGATGGCGAGGTCGGTCATGAACGCCTTGCGCCGGTCGCCGAAGTAGGGCGACTTCACCGCGACGACCTTGACGGTCTTGCGGATGGAGTTGACGACCAGGGTGGACAGCGCCTCGCCCTCGACGTCCTCGGCCACGATCAACAGCGGGCGGCTGCCGGTCGCCAGCACCTTCTCCAGCAGCGGCAGCAGGTCGGCCAGGGCGCTGACCTTGCCGCTGACCATGAGGACGAGGGCGTCCTCGAGGACGGCCTCCATCGACTCGTTGTCGGTGACGAAGTACGGCGACAGGTAGCCCTTGTCGAACTGCACGCCCTCGGTGACGTCCAGGTCGGTGGTCATGCCGTTGGCCTCTTCGACGGTGATGACGCCGTCCTTGCCGACCCGCTCCATCGCCTCGCCGATCAGCTCGCCGACCTCGGCGTCCTGGGCGGAGACGGTGGCGACCCCGGCGATCGCCTTGCGGTCGTCGACGGGGATGGCGACGGCGTCGAGGGCGGCGGAGACCGCGTCGACGGCGGCGCGCATGCCGCGGCCCAGGCTCATCGGGTTGGCCCCGGCGGCGACGTTGCGCAGGCCCTCGTGCACGAGGGCCTGGGCCAGCACGGTGGCGGTGGTGGTGCCGTCACCGGCGACGTCGTTGGTCTTGGTGGCGACGTTCTTGGCGAGCTGGGCGCCGAGGTTCTCGTACGGGTCCTCGAGCTCGATCTCCCGGGCGATGGTCACGCCGTCGTTGGTGATCGTCGGAGCGCCGAAGTTCTTGTTGATGACCACGTTGCGGCCACGGGGGCCGAGGGTGACCTTGACGGCGTCGGCGAGCTTGTCGACGCCACGCTCGAGGGCGCGACGGGCGTCCTCGTCGAACAGGATGATCTTGGCCATGCCAGACCTCTCTCAGGTGGTGCGGAGGAGAACGGGGGCAGACGACGACCGCCCCGGGACCCGGTGGTTCGGGTCGCCGGGGCGGTGTCGTGCTGGTCTAGCGGAGGAGTGCGGTCACTTCTCCACGACGGCGAGCAGGTCGCGCGCGGACAGGACGAGGTAGTCCTCGCCGCCGTAGCGCACCTCGGTGCCGCCGTACTTCGAGTAGATGACCACGTCGCCGACGTTCACGTCGAGCGGGACCCGGTTGCCGTTGTCGTCGACGCGGCCGGGGCCGACTGCGACGACGGTGCCCTCCTGGGGCTTCTCCTTGGCGGTGTCCGGGATGACCAGGCCAGAGGCGGTGGTGGTCTCGGCCTCGTTGGCCTGGACGACCACGCGGTCCTCGAGCGGCTTGATGTTGACCTTGGTAGCGGTCGTCACGTCGTGACGCCCCCTTCGGTGTCGGACGGGCTCTCGAATGGATGGTGCTGATGCTGTGGCACGGGGGCTGGGCCTCGCCGTCGCGGGGGTCGGGGCCCGGCCCGTGTCGATTGGCACTCTACCCATGTGAGTGCCAGCCGCTCAACCGGGGTCCCGCCCAGGTGGGGACGGCGATGCGCCAGGCTGTGCCGGTGCCCGGCGACCCCCACGACGACGAGACCGACGGGCAGGCAGCGGAGACGGTGCGCCAGCTGCAGGCGCTCGCGACCCCGGCCGGCGCGGCCGCGCTGACCCGCGCGCGGGAGCTGCTGGCCGACCGCACCGACGCCGTCACCGCGCTGACCCGGCTGCGGTCCGAGGTGGGAGTGGAGCTGGCCGGCCCGGCCTGGGGCATCGCCCGGCAGCGGGAGCGGGCCCGGCCGGCCTTCGGCGCCGACGCCGACCGCTTCTTCTTCACCGCCGACGCGCTGGAGCAGGCCGGCCGTCCGCTCCTCGCCGACCGGCGGGCAGCCCGGTTGCTGGCCGCCGGCGCCCGGTCGGTGGTCGACCTCGGCTGCGCCGCCGGCACCGACACGATCGCGCTGGCCCGGGCCGGCGCCGCCGTGGTCGCCGTCGACCTGGACCCGGTCGCCCGCGAGCTCACCCGGCTCAACGCCGCGGCGGCGGGGCTCCGCGGCGTCGAGGTACGCGCGGCGGACGCGGTCGACCTGGTGGCCGCCGCGACCGGGGGCCGGGTGGCCGGCTGCGACGCCGCCGTCCTGGACCCCGCCCGGCGGGCCGGCGGACGCCGCCAGCTCGACCCCGACCGCTGGTCCCCGCCGTGGTCGACGGCGCAGGCCCTGCTCGACACCGCCCCCACGTGCGTGGTCAAGGTGGCTCCCGGGCTGGACCACGACCGGGTGCCCGCCGGGGTGGAGGCCGAGTGGGTGTCGCTGGGCGGGTCGATCGTGGAGGCGCTGCTGTGGGGGCGGGCGCCGTCGCGCACCTGGCGCCGGGCCACCGTCGTCGGCCGGGACGGCGTGGTGCACGAGCTGACCGCCGACACCGACCCGGGTGACGCCGAGCCGGGCCCGGTGCGCGGCTGGCTGCACGAACCCGACCCCGCGGTCATCCGCTCCGGGCTGGTCGCCCTGGCCGCGACCGAGCTGGACGCGACCCTGGTCGACCCGACGATCGCGTACCTGACCTCCGACGCGGCCGCGGACTCCCCGTGGGTGAGCTCCTACCGGGTGACCGACGTGCTGCCGTTCAACCTGAAGAAGCTCAAGGCGCTGCTGCGCGCCCGCGGCGTCGGCCGGGTGGTGGTGAAGAAGCGGGGGTCGCCGATCGAGCCCGAGACGCTGGCCCGCCAGCTCCGCGGCCCCGGCGAGGACAGCGCGGTCGTCGTCGTCACCCGCGTCGCCGGCGCCCCCACCGTGCTGGTCTGCGCGGCCCCCTAGTCCACCAAAATGGCCATTTCGGTGGTTCAGCGGCTGATGAGGTCGATCGGCATGGAGCTGTCGGCGCCCAGGTCGATCGGCGCCGCCGGCACTCCCGCCTCCACCAGGCGGGAGCCGAGCGCGGCCACCATCGCACCGTTGTCGGTGCACAGCCGCGGGCTCGGGGTGCGCAGCACGATCCCGGCGGCGTCGCAGCGCTCCTGGGCCAGGGCGCGCAGCCGCGAGTTGGCCGCCACACCGCCGCCGATGACCAGGTGGTCGACCCCGTGGTCGCGGCAGGCCCGCACCGCCTTGGCGGTCAGCACGTCGACCACCGCCTCCTGGAAGGACGCGGAGACGTCGGCGACCGACACCGGCTCCCCGGCCCGCTCCCGGCCCTCCACCCACCGGGCCACCGCCGTCTTCAGCCCGGAGAAGGAGAAGTCGTAGGTCGCGTCCCGGGGGCCGGTGAGCCCGCGCGGGAAGGCGATCGCCCGCGGGTCGCCCTCCCGGGCGGCGCGGTCGATCGGCGGGCCGCCTGGGAAGGGCAGGTCGAGCACCCGGGCGACCTTGTCGAAGGCCTCCCCCGCGGCGTCGTCGATCGTCCGGCCCAGCTCCTGCACGTCCTGGGCGAGGTCGGGCACCAGCAGCAGGGAGCTGTGCCCGCCGGAGACGAGCAGCGCGATCGAGGGCTCGGCCAGCCGGCCGTGCTCCAGCTCGTCGACGGCGACGTGCGCGGCCAGGTGGTTCACCCCGTACAGCGGGACGTCGAGGGCCAGCGCGTAGGCCTTGGCCGCGGCCACGCCCACCAGGAGCGCGCCGGTGAGCCCCGGGCCGGCGGTGACGGCGATCGCGTCGACGTCGCGCAGGGTCACCCCGGCGTCGGCCAGCGACCGGTGCACGGTCGGGACCATCGCCTCCAGGTGCGCCCGGCTGGCGATCTCCGGGACCACCCCGCCGAAGCGCTCATGCTCGGCCATGGACGTGGCCAGCGCGTCGGACAGCAACGTCTGCCCGCGCACCAGCCCGATCCCGGTCTCGTCGCACGAGGTCTCGAACCCCAGCACCAGCGGCTGGCTCATCGCCGCACCTCCCGCAGCATCACGACGGCGTCCTTCCCACTGAGCGGGTAGTAGTTCGGGCGGCGGCCGATCTCGGCGAACCCGCGCCGGCGGTAGAACGCCTGGGTCGCCTCGTCGTCCTCGCGGACCTCCAGCAGCACCGGCGTGCGCCGCCCGTCCGCCTCGGCGAGCAGCGCGTCCAGCAGCAGCGCCCCGATCCCCTCGTGCTGCCGCGTGCCGGCCACCCCGATGGTCGCGATGTGCGCCTCGTAGGGATAGGCGATCAGCCCGGCGTAGCCGACCACGGCGTCGGCGTCGGCATCGGCATCGACGGCGACCAGGTAGTGCCGGGTGTCGGGACGGGCGAGCTCGTCCCGGTACATCCACTCGGTCCAGGTGTCCGGCGCGAAGAGCTCCTCCTCCAGCTCCATCACCCGGGGCAGGTCCGCGACGGTCATGTCGCGCAGCCGCACGCTCACTGGCTCACCGGCTTGCGGGTCACCGACGGCACCGCGTCGGGACGGCGGAGGTACAGCGGCTCCAGCGCTGCCGGCGGCCGGTCGAACAGCGGCACGGCGGCGCGCAGCAGCCCGGCGGTGGTGACCTCGGCGGCGACCACCTCGCGGCCCAGCCGCTCGGTGAACCGGACGTCCCCGACGACCGGGTCGGTGACCGGGGCGTCCTCCGGCCGGTCGACGCCGGGGCCGGTCAGCCGCTCCCCGTCAGCACCGTAGGTGGCCCAGTGGACCTCCTTGCGCCGCGCGTCGGTGACCACCGACCGGGCGCCGTCACCGACGGCGTCCAGCGAGCAGACGCCGTAGACCGTCGTCCCGATCGCGTCACCCAGGGCGGCCGCGGTGACCACCCCGACCCGCAACCCGGTGAACGGGCCCGGCCCCAGCCCCACCACGAAGGAGTCCACCTGACGCATCGCGACCCCGCCCTCGGCGAGCACCTCGCGGATCGCCGGGGTGAGCAGTTCGGCGTGCCGGTTCCCCGACGGGAGGGCCCGTTCGGCGAGCACCTCGACGGTGCGCTGGGCGGGGAGCAGCAGCGCACCCTCCACCCGGGTCGAGGTGACCTCGGCCAGCCCGACGACGAGGGTCGGGGTGGCGGTGTCGAGCGCGAGGACGAGCACGACCGTCGAGGGTAGATGCCGCTCCCCGGCCCGCCGTCGGCAGCGGCCGGCGGTTGCGCCCGAGGCAGGCTGTTGATCGACTGCGCGGGCCCACCTCCCCCCGACGACGAGGAACCCGCATGCCCGCCACCCTGATCCTGGTCCACGGCGCCTGGCACACCCCGTGGTGCTGGCAGCCGCTGGTCGACCACCTGCCCGGCGTCGACGTCGTCCGTGTCGCGCTGCCCAGCTCCGGCACCGACCCGCAGTCGCTCGGCGACCTCACCGCCGACGCCGCCGCCGTCCGGGACGCGCTCGCCGAGGTCGAGGGCCCCGTCGTCCTGGTGGGGCACTCCTACGGCGGGATCCCGATCAGCGAGGCGGCCACCGCCGAGCTGGGCGTGGCGCACCTGGTCTACCTGTGCGCCTTCCAGCTCGACGTGGGCGACTCGCTGGTGAGCAGCCTGGGCGGACAGGTCCCGTCCTGGCAGGAGCTGCACCCGACGCACGTGCGGGCCACCGCGCCGGAGACGGTGTTCTACAACGGCGTCTCCCCGGAGCTCACCCGGCAGGCGGTGGCCGAACTGCAGCTGCAGTCCACGGCCGCGCTCACCCAACCGCTGAGCCGCGCCGCCTGGACGGAACTGCCGAGCACCTACGTCGTCTGCGAGCAGGACCAGGCCATCCCGGTGGCCGCCCAGGAGGCGATGTCCTCCCGCGCCGGCACCGTGCTCCGGCTGGACACCGGCCACTCGCCGTTCCTGGCCGCGCCGGCCGACCTGGCGGCGCTCCTGCGCCCGATCGTCGAGCGGGCCGGCTGAGGCTCAGGCGTCGGTGAGCCGCTGCTCCCAGCCCGGGCCGACGGGCACCAGCCGGACGGTGCGGACGTCGTCGTCCCGCCGGTCGAGCTCGACCACCAGGTGCTCGTCGGCCAACTGCTCGACCAGGCCGTGGCCCCACTCGACGACGGTGACCGCCTCGTCGGTGGTGGCGTCCAGGTCCAGGTCGTCGACGTCGGCCATGCCGGCCAGCCGGTAGGCGTCGACGTGCACCAGCGGGACCCGTCCGCCGCGGTGCACCCGGGCCAGCACGAACGTCGGTGAGGTCACCGGGCCGGGGACACCGAGGCCGGCACCGATCCCCTGGGTGAGCGCGGTCTTGCCCGCACCCAGCGGCCCGGCCAGCACGACGAGGTCACCGGCCCGGAGCAACCCGGCCAGCTCGCGGCCGAAGGCCTGGGTGTCGGCGACGGTGGGCAGCTCGTGCGCGCGCCTCACAGCGAGCCCGCCACGGCGCGCAGGTCGGCGGCGAGCGCGGCTCGCGGGGCACCGTTCGGGCCGAACCGGATCGCGGCCGACGGGTGGTAGGTGACCCACACGGCGCGCCCGTCGACGTCGTGCGCCCGGCCACGCACCTGGCCGAGCACGGTGCGTGGCCCGAGGAACCACTTGGCCGAGGAGAGCCCGAGGGCGACCACGACGTCGGCGCCGAGCAGGTCGAGCTGGCGGCGCAGCCAGCCGCTGCACCGGGCGACCTCGGGGGCCTTCGGGGTGCGGTTGCCCGGCGGGCGGCACTTCACGATGTTGAGCACGGCCACCTCCGCCCGGGGCAGCCCGGCCTCGTCGAGCAACAGGTCCAGCAGCGCGCCGCTCCTGCCCACGAACGGCCGGCCGGTCTCGTCCTCGGTGGCGCCCGGCGCCTCCCCCACGACCACCAGCCGCGGCCGACCCGTCACCGGCACGTCCCCGACGACGACGTGCTGCCGGGTGGCGGCCAGCTCGGGGCACGCGACGCAGGAGCGGGCGACCTCGGCGAGCGAGGACCAGTCCGGCGCGGCCGCGGCGGTCGCCGCCACCTCGGCGGCGGCCGCGTCGGGTCGGGGAGCAGCCACGCCAGCACCCTACGACCGGGGCCCGGCCGGGGGTCAGCCGGCGGGGCGTTGCCCGGCGGCGACCCGGCGGATCAGGCTGGCCAGCACGTCGGTCACCTGTCCCGGGTGCTCCAGCGGCACCAGGTGCCCGGCGTCCGGGACGGCGACGTACTCGACGGCGCCCTCCCCCGACTCCTCGAGCCGCGTCCGGATCCGCTCGCTGTGCGCCTTGGGGATCAGCTTGTCCGCGTCGCCGGTGAGCACCACGGTCGGCACCCGGCACAACGGCTCGATCGCGCCGCTGACGTCCAGCCCGGCGATCGCCGGGTAGAACTCGGCGACCACGTCGACCGGGGTCCCGGCGATCATCGCGTCCACGTAACGCCCCAGTGCCGGGTCGACGCCGGTGGAGGAGAACGACATCGACCAGGTGACCGCCGACACGACGTTCTTGGCCAGTCGCCGGGTCACCTCGGCGAGCCCGGGTCTGCGGCGCATGGTCCAGACCGCGACCGGCAGCACCGTGGCGCGGACCCGGGTCAGCAGCGCGGGCAGCCCGAAGTCCAGGTCGCCG
Source organism: Modestobacter sp. KNN46-3 (assembly GCF_011039295.1). NCBI lineage: Bacteria > Bacillati > Actinomycetota > Actinomycetes > Geodermatophilales > Geodermatophilaceae > Modestobacter > Modestobacter sp. KNN46-3. Next base: position 40,082 of record NZ_JAAKGN010000004.1, read on the forward strand.
AGGTTGCCGCTGGAGGTGGACACCAGCGCCACCCCGGCGACCCGGGTCCCGAACAGCTCCGGCCGGCGCTGGGCCAGGGCGAGCACCGTCATCCCGCCCATCGAGTGGCCGACCAGCACCACCGGCCCGCGGGGCACCCGCGCGGTGAGCACCGACTCCAGGTCCGCGGCCAGCTGGTCGATGGTCGAACGCTCGGCGGCACCGCGGCCGGAGGCGCCGTGCCCCCGCTGGTCGTAGAAGACCAGGCGCGCGGTGGGCCGGTGGCCGTTGGCGGTGGCCAGCTGCTCGCCGAGGTCCCTGCGCTGGAACGTCCAGGAGGCCATGGACAGCGCGTAGCCGTGCACGAAGACGACGGTCAGCGGCGCATCGGTCGGGCCGACCTCTTCGACCGTGAGCGCCACCCCGTCGTCGGCCTGCACCACCACCGTGCGGTCGGCGGCACGGCGGCCGGAGCCCAGCGGGTCCTCCCGGCGCAGCTGGTTCACCGGCACGTCCTCGACGGGGCGGCCGTCCTCCCCGCGCTGACCGGCCAGCTGGCCGGCCCGCACCCGGGCCGTCGCCGTCCGGGTGACCGCGACCCCGACCGCCGTGCCGGCCGCGGCCAGGCCGACTGCGGCGCCGACCAGACCGGCCGTGCGGCCCAGGCGGAGGTGGCCGTGCTGCGCCATCAGGCGATTCCCGCGGTGCCGACGTAGCGGCGGGAGAAGCGGCCGCCCACCCGGGTGACGAGCTCGTAGTGGATGGTGTCGACCGCGTCGGCCCACTGCTGGGCGGTCGGCTCGCCGTCCGCCCCCGAGCCCCACAGCACCACCGCGTCACCGGGCGCGATCAGGTCGTCGCCCACGTCGAGGACGAACTGGTCCATGCAGACCCGGCCCGCGATGGTCCGCTGCGCCCCCGCGGCGAGCACCGGTGCCCGGTTGCCGGCGGCGCGGGGCACCCCGTCGGCGTAGCCGACCGGCACCAGGGCCAGCGTCGTCTCGCCCGCCGGGGAGTAGGTGTGGCCGTAGGACACCCCGGTCCCGGCCGGCACCCGCTTGGTCAGCGCCACCTGGGCCTGGACCGTCATCGCCGGGCGGAGCCCGTACTGCCCCGGGTCGCCGCCCAGCGGGTCCAGGCCGTACAGCGCGACCCCGGGCCGGACCATGTCGTACCAGGTCTCGGGCAGGGCGATGGTGGCCGCCGAGTTGGCCAGGTGCCGGCGGGCGTCGGTCAGCCCGGCCCGCCGGGCCAGCGCCACCGCCTCCTCGAAGACCTGCACCTGCCGGGCGATGGTCGGGTGGGTGGGGGCGTCGGCGTAGGCGAGGTGGCTCCACAACCCGGTGACGACGACGTCGCCGTCGGCCTGGGCACGCGCCGCCGCGGCCACCAGCCCTGGCCAGGCCTCGGGTGTGGCGCCCTCCCGGGACAGGCCGGTGTCGGCGAACAGTTGCACCCGGGCAGAGCGGCCGGTGGCCCGGGCGGCGTCGACCACCTCGGCCAGCGCCCACTCCGCGTTGACCGACAGCTCGACGTCGGCGGCCAGCCCCGCGGCGTAGTCCTCCCCCGGCGCGTGCTGCCAGGACAGCAGGGGTGCGGTGACCCCGGCGGCGCGCAGTGCAAGCGCCTCCTCCAGCACCGTCACCCCGAGGGCATCGGCCCCGCCGGCGAGCGCCGCCCGGGCAGCGGGCACCAGCCCGTGCCCGTAGCCGTCGGCCTTGACCACCGCCATCAGCGGCCGGCCGGCCCGCGCGCGCAGCGCGGCGGTGTTCGCCGCGATCGCGTCGAGGTCGACGACCACCTCGGCCCGGCTGCCCAGCACCTGCTGCACCTGCGTCACGCTGCCCACTGTCCCAGGCCGCCGCGGTCAGCCCGCACCGGCGCGCAGCCGGGCCAGCGTCTCGGGCAGCCGGCGGACCAGGTCACCGGCGATCAGCGGGCCCTCCTCGGCGGCCAGCTGACCGGCCCGGCCGTGCACGTGGGCCGCGACGGCCGCGGCCTCCGCGGCCGGCAGCCCGGTCGCCAGCACCGCCCCCAGGATGCCGGCGAGCACGTCCCCGGTGCCGGCGGTCGCCAGCCACGGGGTGCCGGTGCCGTTGACGAAGGTCGTGCCGGCGGCGTCGGCGACGACGGTCGCGTCGCCCTTGAGCAGCACCGTGCAGCCCAGCTCCGCCGCCCCCCGGCGCGCAGCGGTCAGCCGGTCGGTGCCGACCTCACCGAAGAGGCGGGCGAACTCGCGGTCGTGCGGCGTCAGCACGGTGGGTGCCGTGCGGTCCGCCACCAGCTCCGGTCGCTGGGAGACCAGTGTCAGCCCGTCGGCGTCGACCACCACCGGCAGGTCGGTGGCCAGCACCTCGGCGAGCACGCTGGCGGCGTCGTCGTCGGTGCCCATCCCCGGGCCGACCACCCAGGCCTGCACCCGTCCGGCGTCCCCCGGGCGGCCGGCGGTGACGATGACCTCCGGCCAGGCGGCACGGACGCCCTCCGCGGCCGTGCCGGCGTACCGGACCAGGCCCGGCCGGGTCCGCACCGCCGCACCGGTGCACAGCACCCCGGCGCCGGGGTAGGTCGCCGAACCGGCCAGGACGCCGACCACGCCGCGGGAGTACTTGTCGTCGTCGGGGGCGGGGGCGTCCAGGTGCGGGACGACGTCGGCGTCGGTCAGCTGCTGGGCCGCCGGTTCGGCGAGGGCGGGGCCGAGCCCGATGTCGACCAGGTGCACCGTGCCGGCCTGCCGGCGACCGGCGCCCACCACCAGCCCCGGCTTGACGGCACCGAAGGTGACCGTGTGCTGAGCGGGGAAGGCCGCCCCGGGGACCTCGCCGGTGTCGGCGACGACGCCGCTGGGCAGGTCGACCGCGACCAGCAGCCCCGGCCCGGCGGTCGCCTCCCGGACCAGCGCGGCGGCCGGTTCTCGCAGTCCGCCGGTGCTGCCGAGGCCGACGATCCCGTCGAGGACCAGGTCGGCCCGGTGCAGTCCCGCATCGGCCGCCTCGGCCACCCGGCCACCGGCGCGACGGAACGCGGCCAGTCCTCCGGCGTGCGCCCGGTCCGGGGTGAGCAGGACGGCAGTGACCCTCGCGCCACGCTGCGCCAGCAGGGCACCGGCGAACAGCGCGTCGCCGCCGTTGTCACCGGAGCCGACCAGCAGCACCACCCGGACGCCGTGCGCCCGGCCCACCAACCCCAGGCAGACGGTCGCCAACCCGGTCGCGGCCCGTTGCATGAGCGCCCCCGCCGGGAGCCCCGCCAGGACGGACTGCTCCGCAGCCCGGACCTGCGCAGCGGTGTGCAGCCCGATCACGTGGCAGTCCCCTCGGCGATCACCATGGCGGAGGCGATGCCCCCGTCGTGGCTCAGCGACACGTGCCAGGAGGTGACGCCCAGCTCCGCGGCGCGCCGGGCCACCGTGCCGCGGACCTCCAGGTGCGGACGCCCCCGCTCCCCGACGACCACCTCGGCGTCGTGCCAGCGCAGGTCCCCCGGGGCGCCCAGCGCCTTGGCCAGCGCCTCCTTGGCGGCGAAGCGGGCCGCCAAGGACTCGCTGCCGCGCTCACCGCCCGCCGGGGTGCGCTGCTCGGCCGGCGTGAACAGCCGGTCACGCAGCCCAGGGGTGCGGGCCAGCGAGGCGGCGAACCGCTCGACCGGGCAGACGTCGACACCGATCCCGATGATCACCCGGACAGTGTGCCCGCGCCGCCGTCCACCCCCACCGACGACTGTCCCCCCGCACCGACGCTGGTGCGGGGGGACAGCCGGTGATCAGGTCACCTGATCGGCGCTGGGCGCCGGATCGGGTGCTGCTACTCGACGGTGACGCTCTTGGCGAGGTTGCGCGGCTGGTCCACGTCCAGGCCGCGGGTGGCGGCGATCTCGCAGGACAGCACCTGCAGCGGCACGGTCGTCACCACCGGCGCGAGCAGGGTCGGGGTACGCGGCACCCGGATGAGGTGGTCGGCGTAGGGCAGCACGTCGTCGTCGCCCTCCTCGGCGATCACGATGGTGCGGGCGCCCCGGGCGCGGACCTCCTGGATGTTGCTCACCACCTTGCCGTGCACCGACCCCCGGCTCAGCGGCGACGGGACGACGATCACGACCGGGGTGCCCTGGTCGATCAGCGCGATCGACCCGTGCTTCAGCTCGCCGGCGGCGAAGCCCTCGGCGTGGATGTAGGCGAGCTCCTTGAGCTTGAGCGCCCCCTCGAGGGCCACCGGGTAGCCGACGTGACGACCGAGGAACAGGATCGTGTTCGCGGTGGCCAGGTCACGCGCGAGCTCCCGGACCGGCTCCATCGAGGCCAGCACCTCGGTCACCTGCGCCGGCAGCGCCCGCAGGTCCTCGACGATGGCGGAGACCTCGTCGGCGTACTTGACCCCGCGCACCTGGGCCAGGAAGAGCCCCACCAGGTAGCAGGCCACGACCTGCGTCAGGAAGCCCTTGGTCGAGGCGACGGCGACCTCCGGCCCGGCGTGGGTGTACAGGACGGCGTCGGACTCCCGCGGGATGGTCGCCCCGTTGGCGTTGCAGATCGCCAGGACCTTGGCCTTCTGCTGCCGGGCGTGCCGCAGCGCCATGAGGGTGTCCATCGTCTCGCCGGACTGGCTGATGACCACGACCAGCGTGCTCCGGTCCAGCACCGGGTCGCGGTAGCGGAACTCGCTGGCCAGCTCGACCTCGACCGGGACGCGGGTCCAGTGCTCGATCGCGTACTTGGCGATCAGCCCGGCGTGGTACGCCGTCCCGCAGGCGACGACGAAGACCTTGTCGACGTCGCGCAGTTCCTGGTCGGAGAGCCGGACCTCGTCGAGCACCAGCTCACCGGTCTCGCCGAGCCGGCCCAGCAGGGTGTTGGCCACTGCCTCGGGCTGCTCGGCGATCTCCTTGAGCATGAACCAGTCGTAGCCGCCCTTCTCCGCGGCCGCGGCGTCCCAGTCGACGGTGCGGGTCGCCGGCTCGACCACGGTGCCGGCGAAGTCGGTCACCGTGACCCCGTGCTCGCGGTCCAGGAGCACGACCTGGTCCTCCTCCACGTCCAGCGCCACACGGGTGTGCCCGATGAACGCCGCGACGTCGGAGCCGAAGAAGTACTCCCCGTCGCCCACACCGACCACCAGCGGGCTGTTGCGTCGCGAGGCGACCAGCCGGTCGGGCTCCGCGACGTGGGTGGCGACCAGGGTGAACGCACCCTCCAGGCGCCGGCTCACCTGGCGCATGGCCTCGGCGAACCGGTCAGGGCCCTCCGGCGTCTCCCGGTAGACGGCAGCGAGGAGGTGGGCGACGACCTCGGTGTCGGTCTCGGACGAGAACTCGATCCCGGTGGCCTCGCACTCGGCGCGCAGCGGCGCGAAGTTCTCGATGATGCCGTTGTGGATCACCGCGACGGTGCCGTCGGCGGAGACGTGCGGGTGCGCGTTGCGGTCGGTGGGGCCGCCGTGCGTGGCCCAGCGCGTGTGGCCGATGCCGATGGTCGAGGCGGGCAGCGCCTCCTCGGCCAGCTCCTTCTCCAGGTTGGCGACCTTGCCCGCCTTCTTGGCAGTGGTCAGCCGGCCATCGGCCAGCACCGCCACCCCGGCAGAGTCATAGCCTCGGTACTCGAGTCGGCGCAGGCCCTCCAGGACGATCTCCAGGGAGTCCTGCGGGCCGACGTACCCCACGATGCCGCACATTTGACCGAGCGTACCGGCTCGCTCCCACTTCGCTGCCGCGCCGCGGAAGCCGAGCCCCAGCCGTCCCACCGGACACTCGTCCAGCCCGATCGGACACCGCGGGCCCCGGTCCCACCTGCGGGGGACACCCGCTCCCCCGGCCGCCGACGACGGGTCAGCGTGTGGCGGCCACGACCTCCGCGAGCCGCGCAGCGACGGTGTCGGCCTGTTCCTGGGTCGGCGCCTCCACCATCACGCGCACCAACTGCTCGGTGCCCGAGGGCCGCAGCAGCACCCGCCCGGAACTGCCGAGCTCGGCCTCGACGGCATTGACCGCCCGTGCGACCTCGTCGCTCTCCGCCACCGCGAGCCGGTCGGTCACGGGGACGTTGACCAGAGTCTGCGGCAACCGCTGCACCACCGAGGCCAGCTCGGCCAGGGAGGCACCGGTGGCGCTCATCCGGGACATCAGGGCCAGCCCGGTGAGCAGCCCGTCGCCGGTGGTCGCCCAGTCCAGGAAGACCAGGTGGCCGCTCTGCTCGCCGCCGAGGGAGAGCCCCCGCGAGCGCAGCGCCTCCAGGACGTAGCGGTCACCCACGGCCGTCGTCTGCACGGAGATGCCGGCCGCACGCATGGTGTGGTGGAAGCCGAGGTTGCTCATCACCGTGGCGACGACCGTCTGGTCGGTCAGGTTGCCGCTCTCGTGCAGCGCCAGCGCGCAGATGGCCAGGATCGCGTCGCCGTCGACGACGTCGCCCTGCGCGGTCACCGCCAGACAGCGGTCGGCGTCACCGTCGTGGGCGATGCCGATGTCGGCACCGTGCTTCGCGACGGCGTCGATCAGTGGCCCCAGGTGGGTGGAGCCGATGCCGTCGTTGATGTTCCAGCCGTCGGGCTCGCCGCCGATGACGTGCACCTGCGCACCGGCCCGGCGGTAGATCTCCGGCGCACAGCGGTAGGCGGCCCCGTGGGCGCAGTCGACGACGACGCGCAGGTCACGCAGGGGCTCGCGCAACGCGGAGAGCACGTGGGTGGTGTAGTCCTCCGCGGCGCCGGCCAGGTCGCGGACGCGGCCGATGCCCCCACCGGTCGGGCGGTGGTCGCCGCGGGGGTCGCCGTCGTCGGTGCCCATGACCCGCCGCTCGATGGCGGCCTCGACGGCGTCGGGCAGCTTGTGGCCACCGCGACTGAACAGCTTGATGCCGTTGTCGGGCATCGGGTTGTGGCTGGCTGAGAGCATCACGCCCAGGTCGGCGTCGGTGCGGCCGGTCAGGTGCGCGATCGCCGGGGTCGGCAGGACGCCCACGCGCAGCACCTCGGCACCGGCGCTCGCCAGGCCGGCGACGACCGCGGCCTCGAGCATCTCCCCGCTGGCGCGGGGGTCACGGCCGACGACCGCGACGGGACGCGAGGTCCCGTCGCGGTCGGCGAGCACGCTGGCCGCGGCACGGGCCACCGAGAGCGCCAGTTCCGGCGTCAGCTCGGCGTTGGCCCGGCCGCGGACACCGTCGGTCCCGAAGAGCCGACCCACGGACGTACCGTCAGCGCTTCGAGTACTGAGGCGCCTTGCGGGCCTTCTTCAGGCCGTACTTCTTGCGCTCGGTGACCCGCGGGTCACGGGTGAGGAAGCCGGCCTTCTTGAGGGCCGGACGGTCCTCGGGCTCGATCTCGATGAGCGCGCGGGCGATCGCCAGGCGCAGCGCACCGGCCTGGCCGCTGACGCCGCCGCCGTGCAGGATGCCGACGACGTCGTACTGCTCGTTCTTCTCCAGGATCACGAACGGCTCACGGATGAGCTGCTGGTGCACCTTGTTGGGGAAGTACTGCTCGATGGTGCGGCCGTTGAGCTTGAACTCACCGGTGCCGGGGAGCAGACGCACCCGGACGATGGCCTCCTTGCGGCGGCCGACGGTCTGGATGGGACGCCCGTCGGCGTCGGTCACGGTCAGTGCGCTGGTCACTGGGCCACCTGCTTGATCTCGTAGGTCTGGGGCTGCTGGGCGGCGTGCGGGTGCTCGGGCCCGGCGTAGACCTTGAGCTTGGAGAGCATCTGCCGGCCCAGCGTGTTGTGCGGCAGCATCCCCTTGACGGCGCGCTCGATGACGCGGTCGGGACGGGTCTTCAGCTCGTCGCCGACGTTGATCGTCCGCAGTCCACCCGGGTAGCCGGAGTGGCGGTAGGCGACCTTGGTGTCGCGCTTGGAGCCGGTCAGGGCCACCTTGCCCGCGTTGACGATGACGACGAAGTCGCCGGCGTCGACGTGCGGCGCGAACTGGGGCTTGTGCTTGCCGCGGAGGAGGATCGCGGTCTGGCTGGCGAGTCGACCGAGCACCACGTCGGTGGCGTCGATGACGTGCCAGGCCCGGGTGATGTCACCGGGCTTGGGGCTGTACGTGCGCACGAGGCTCACTCGTCCTGTCGTCGTCGGGCGGGTGGCTGGTGGGATCGCCTCACCGAGGACGGGAGACTTGGGCGGACCCGATGACATCGGCGCCCCGGACACGTGTGCACCAACCGGCATCACGCACCAACGGAGGACGATACCAGCGCCAGTTACGAACCCTGCTCCTGGCCCTGCTGCAGGGACCCGCCGCGAGCCTCCGAGAGGTGGGGAGCAGCAGGGTCTTCCACCTCGCGGAGCCGGCCGCTCGCGACGTCGTAGACCGTGCCCCGCACCTCGGTGCTGAGCAGGTAGGGCGTCTCCCGGATGAGCCGGATCGACTCCCGGACGTCGGCGTCCACGTCGGTGAAGGTGCGCGCCACCCAGGGCGGCCGGTGGCCGGTGGTCCGCTCCACCAGGTCGGCGACCTCCTGGTCGGTGGCCTTGTTGAGCCCGCAGTCGGTGTGGTGCACGAGCACGACCGCACGGGTGCCGAGCACGTGCTGGGAGATGGCCAGCGACCGGAGGGTGTCCTCGGTGACCACGCCACCGGCGTTGCGGATGACGTGCGCGTCACCGACGTCGAGGCCCAGCATGCCGAACAGCGGCATGCGGGAGTCCATGCAGGCGACGACGGCGACCTCGCGGGCCGGCGCGACCGGGAGATCGCCGGGGAACTCATCCAGCCAGGCCTCGTTCGCCGCCAGCATCCGGTCGATCTCGGTCACCCTGCGCCACCTCTCGTCCGCCTCCACGTCCCGGCAACGCTAGCGCGGCGCGTCAGCGGCCCGCACCGCCGCGCTCCCGGGACTCCACGGCGAGGCGCGTCACCTCCTCGGGGTCCAGCGCGGGTCGGCCGCCGAGCCTGCCCACGGTCAGGGCCGCCGCGGCTCCCGCCTGCCAGGCGGCTGCCCCCGGGTCGGCGCCACGCAACAGCGCGACGGCGAACGCCGCCACCACGCTGTCACCGGCGCCCGTCGGGTCGACCGGGTCCTGGCCGAGCAGCGGCACCAGCTCCTCGCGCACCCGGCCGCCGGGCTCCCGCCACACCGTGAGGTCGCCGTCCTCCCCGGCCGACAGGCAGACCACCCTGGGGCCTGCTGCGCACAGCTGGCGGGCTGCGGCGCGCACGTCACCCAGCCCGTCCAGCTCGCCGTCCACCCACAGCCCGGCCTCGACCAGGTCGGCCCGCAGGACCCGCACCCGGCCCAGCAGCGCCTCCCGGGTCTCCGGGTCCGGCGGGGCGCCGTCGGCGACCGTCAACGCGCCCCGCGGGGCCCGCGCCAGGGCGGCGCGGACGGCGGCCCCCGGCTGCTGCAGCTGGAGCACGACGGCGGACGCCCGCGCGAACGACCGGGCAGCCGCATCGACGTCGGCCGCGGTCAGCAGCGTCGGCTCCGGGACGTCCTCCAGCAGCCGCCGCGTGCCACCGGCCTCCACCAGGTCGACCAGCAGAGCGGTCTCGGCGCCCCGGCGGCGGACCACCCCGGAGACCGACAGACCGTCGCTGACCGCCTGGGCCAGGACCAGGTCGCCGGGCGGGTCGTCGCCGAGCACCCCGACCAGGGCGACCGGCCAGCCCAGCTGCGCCATCGCGACGGCCTGGTTCGCTCCCTTCCCACCCAGCAGCTCCCGGCGGCGGCGGACGTCGGCGCTCCGTCCACCGCGCGGCAACCGGTCCACCTCCAGGACGAGGTCGCGACCCACCTGGCCGACGACGACCGCGGGACCCTCCGGAACTGGCACGCTTCCTCCTCGTCGTGCACGTGGTGCCGCGCCGGCCCCGGCCTGCCTGCCGGGCGGCGTCGGTGACCGTCCCAGCCTGCCTGCCCACCCTGCGTCGTGCGATCACCGGCTGTGCACGACCGGTCCCGGCACGGTCCCGGCCCGCGCCGCCACCCGCTGGAGCGGCATCGGTGAGGATGGGGCCGTGCGCACGGTCGAGGAACACCAGGCAGCGGTCGCCGGGCTGCTCGCCCCGCTGCCGGTCGAGGACGTCCCGCTCGCCGCGGCCGCCGGACGGGTGCTCGCCCGCGACCTGACCGCGCGGGTGGCCCTGCCGGGCTTCGACAACTCCGCCATGGACGGCTACGCCGCACGGCACGCCGAGGTAGGGGCGGCCACCGCGGAGGCCCCCGTCCGGCTGCCCGTCGCCGCCGACCTGCCGGCCGGGCGCACCGACGTGCCACCGCTGCTGCCAGGCACGGTGCACCGCATCATGACCGGCGCCCCGGTGCCCGACGGTGCGAACGTGATCGTCCCGGTCGAGCGCACCGACGCCGGCACCGACGTCGTCACCATCACCTCCGCCCCCTCGGCCGGCACCCATCTGCGGCACGCCGGTGAGGACATCCGGGCCGGCGAGCTGGCCATGCCCGCCGGCACCGCGCTCGGCGCGGCGCAGCTGGGGCTCGCGGCCGCGGTCGGGTACGACACCGTGCCGGTGCGGCGCCGTCCCCGGGTGCTGGTGCTCTCCACCGGCAGCGAGCTGGTCGAACCCGGCCGCCCGCTGCGACCGGGCCAGATCTACGAGTCCAACTCGGTGCTGCTGGCCGCCGCCGTCACCGAGGCCGGTGGCGAGGCGCGCACGCTGCACTTCGTGCCCGACGACGTCGAGCAGTTCCTCGCCACCGTCCGCGCCGAGCTGCCGGACGCCGACCTGCTGGTCACCAGCGGCGGGGTCAGCGCCGGTGCGTACGAGGTCGTCAAGGACGCCTTCGCCGGGCTGGGGACGGTCGAGTTCGGCAAGGTCGCCATGCAGCCGGGAGGTCCGCAGGGTGCCGGCACCGTCGACGGCGTCCCGGTCATCACGCTGCCCGGCAACCCGGTGAGCTCCTTCGTCTCCTTCGAGGTGTTCGTCCGCCCCGCCCTGCGCCGGGCGCTCGGCCACGCCTCCCCCGACCGGCTGCGCACCACCGCCCGGCTCACCGCCCCGCTGCGCTCCCCCGCCGGCCGCCGGCAGTTCCTGCGCGGGCGGTTCGACGGGGAGGTCGTCGACCAGGTCGGCGGGCCCGGCTCGCACCTGGTCGCCCACCTCGCCCGCGCCAACTGCCTCGTCGTCGTCCCCGAGGACGTCACCGACCTGCCCGCGGGCGCCCAGGTCACCGTCGTCCTGATCGAAGGAGCACTCCAGTGACCACCTCACCCGAGGGCCCGGCACGACTCACCCACGTCGACGAGTCCGGCGCGGCACGGATGGTCGACGTGACCGCCAAGCCGGTCACCGCACGGGTCGCCACCGCCGCCGGCCGGGTGCTGGTCAGCCCCGAGGTGGTCGCGCTGCTGCGCGGCACGGGCGTGCCCAAGGGCGACGCCATCGCGGTGGCCCGGATCGCCGGGATCGCCGGGGCCAAGCGCACCCCCGACCTGATCCCGCTGTGCCACCCCATCGCACTGCACGGCGTGACGGTCGACCTCGACGTCACCGACGACGCCGTGGAGATCACCGCCACCGCCCGCACCGCCGACCGCACCGGCGTGGAGATGGAGGCGCTCACCTCCGTCGCCGTCGCCGGGCTCACCGTCATCGACATGGTGAAGGCCGTCGACCCGCGCGCCTGCATCACCGACGTCCGACTGCTCGCCAAGTCCGGTGGCAAGAAGGGCGACTGGACCCGATGAGCGCCGACCTGCCGGCCGACGCCCGGGCCGTCGTGCTCACCGCCTCCAACCGCGCCTCGGCCGGGGTCTACGAGGACCGCTCCGGCCAGACGCTCGCCAAGGGGCTGCGGGGGCTCGGCTTCACCGTCGAGGGTCCGCACGTGCGCCCGGACGACGTCGCGGCGCTGACCGAGGTGCTGCGGGAGGCCGTGGCGGGCGGGGCCGACGTCGTCCTGACCACCGGCGGCACCGGGCTCTCACCGACCGACGTCACGCCGGAGGCCACCCGCGCGGTGCTCGAGCGGGAGGCCCCCGGCATCGCCGAGGCGGTGCGCCGGTACGGGGAGGGCAAGGTGCCCACCTCGGTGCTGTCCCGCGGCGTCGCCGGCACCGCCGGACGCACCCTGATCGTCAACCTGCCCGGCTCGACCGGTGGCGTCCGGGACGGTCTCGCCGTGCTGGGCCCGCTGCTGCCGCACGTGGTCAGCCAGCTCCGCGGTGGCGACCATGCTCCTGGCGACGCTGCCGCGCCGCAGCGCGGCCAGCAGCCGTCCCCCAGCTGAACTGAGCCGCTTCCCGCGATCGCAGCGGGAGCCTCCGGCCCCGCGCTGCGCTCACGGACCGTCCTCCGGACGGGGGTCCGTACTCGTGCCCGGCTCTGTTCGTGCCCGGCTGGTCGGTGCTCATGCCCGGCCCAGTCCGTCCCTACTGCGTCCGTGCCCGGCTCTGTGTGCCTAGTCGGGCAGGACGAGGCGTTCGGGGTGGGTGTAGACGTTGCAGCCGTCACCGCGGAGGAAGCCGATCAGGGTGATGCCCACCTCCTGGGCCAGCTCCACCGCCAGCGAGCTGGGCGCCGACACCGCGGCCAGCACCGGCACGGCAGCCATCGCCGCCTTCTGGGTCAGCTCGAAGGACGACCGGCCGCTGACCATCAGCACGTGCCCGGCCAGCGGCACCCGGCCCTCCCGCACCGCGTCGCCGACCACCTTGTCCACGGCGTTGTGCCGGCCGACGTCCTCCCGCAGCGCCACCAGCTCACCGCCGGCGGAGAACAACCCGGCCGCGTGCAGCCCGCCGGTCTTGTCGAACACCTGCTGGGCGGCGCGCAGCCGGTCCGGCAGCGCCAGCAGGGTCGCCAGGGTGAGGCGGGTGTCGTCGGCGGCCACGTCGTAGGCGGTCTTCGTGCGGATGGCGTCGATGCTGGCCTTGCCGCAGACACCGCAGGAACTGGTCGTATAGAAGTTCCGGTCCAGCGCGGTGTCCGGGGCCTGCACGCCGGGCGCCAGGTCGACGTCCACGACGTTGTAGGTGTTGCGGCCCTCGTCGTCCACGGAGTTGCAGTACCGCAGCCCGGCGATGTCGGCCGCCGAGGCGATCACGCCCTCGGTGGTCAGGAAGCCGTGCACCAGGTCGAAGTCGTCGCCCGGGGTCCGCATCGTCACCGCCAGCGGCGTGCCGCCGAGCCGGATCTCCAGGGGCTCCTCGGAGGCGACCGTGTCGGGCCGTCGGGTGTGCACGGCGCCGCGGATGCGCAGCACCGGAGTGCGGCTGGTGACTCGTCCCACGCGGCTGACGGTACTCACCGGTCGCGCCCTACCGTTCCGGGCATGACCCCGCTCCCGCGCTTCGCGGCCGTCGTGCTGGCCGGCGGCCGGGCAGCCCGGCTCGGCGGGCAGCCCAAGCCGCAGCTCGACGTCGGCGGGCGCACGATGCTCGCCACCGTCGTGGACGCCGCCCGGGACGCCGATCCGATCGTCGTCGTCGGGCCCCCGCAGCCCGTCCCCGAGGGCGTCGTGCTCGTCCGGGAGGTGCCTCCGGGCGGGGGGCCGGTCCCGGCGCTCGCCGCCGGGCTCGCCGCGGTCGGCGACGCCGAGGTGGTCGCCGTCCTCGCCGCCGACCTGCCCTTCCTCACCCGGGACCTGGTGACCGCACTACGCCGGCGACTCGTCGACGACGGCGTGCTGGTCGTCGACGACACCGGCCGCGACCAGCTCCTCCTGGGCGTCTGGCGGACCGCGGCACTCCGCGCCGCCGTCCGTGACCCCCGCCCGCACACGCCACTGGGCACCGTGCTCTCCGGACTGTCCGTCAGCCGCCATCGGCCGGCCGCGCTGCCCGGCCGGCCGGCGCCGTGGACCGACTGCGACACCCCCGCCGACCTCGCCCGCGCCCGGGCCGCGCCCGGCCGGGAGTGAGCCGTTCCCCACGCGGCCGACCTGCGTGGGGACCACACACGGCGGGTAGGGCCGCACCATGCGCGTCGTCACAGCAGGAGCCCACGGGAAGATCGCCCGCCGCCTCGGCCGGTTGCTGAGCCAGCGGGGGGACACCGCCGTCGGCATCGTCCGCAACCCCGACCACCAGGCCGACCTGGAGTCCGACGGGGTCCAGCCGGTGGTGCTGGACCTGGAGCAGGCCTCGGTGGAGGAGCTCGCCGCCGTCGTCTCCGGCGCCGATGCCGTGGTCTTCGCCGCCGGCGGTGGCCCGGACAGCGGCATCGAGCGCAAGGACTCCGTCGACCGCGGCGCCGCCGTGCTGCTGGCCGAGGCAGCCGTCGCGGCCGGCGTCCGCCCCTACCTGCTGGTCTCGTCGATCGGCGTCGAGATGGTGGCCGGGGACGGCGCCCCCGAGGACATGGACGAGGTGTTCGTCGCCTACCTGCGGGCCAAGCTGGCAGCCGAGGAGCACGTGCTGTCCCGCGAGGGCCTGTCCCCCATGGTCATCCGCCCGGGGAGCCTCACCGACGACCCCGGCACCGGACGCGTCCGGCTCGAGCACACTACGGACCGCGGCGAGGTCCCCCGTGACGACGTCGCCGCCGTGCTGCTGGCCCTGCTCGACGACCCGAAGGACGGCGCCGTGGTCGAGCTGCTCTCCGGCGACACCCCGGTCACCGAGGCCGTCGCCGCCCTCCCCTGACGTCCTGACGACGGACGGCCTCGCGGGCGCGACAGGCGCCGGTCAGCTGCGCTTCGCCCTGGTGACCACTGCCCGAGCCGCGAGGCCGGCGTCGTTCGGGTAGTCGATCCGCAGCAACGTCAGGCCACCGGCCGGCGCGACCGGCACGTCGTTGGCCCGTTCACTGCGGGAGAGCAGGGACGACGGCCACTCCGCCGGTCGGCGCCCCTCGCCCACGGCGCCCAGCGCACCGACCAGGCTGCGGACCATCGAGTGGCAGAAGGCGTCGGCGGACGCGCGGATCTCCACCAGGTCGCCGTCGCGCTGGACGTCCAGCGCGAGCAGGGTCCGGATCGTGGTCGCCCCCTCGCGTCGCCGGCAGAAGGCGGCGAAGTCCTGCTGTCCGAGGAGGAGGCGCGCCGCCGCCTGCATCGCACCGACGTCCAACCGGCGCGGCCAGCCGACCGTGTCGGCCCGGCGCAGCGGCGGGGGGCCGGCGTCGGCGTCAGTGAGGCGGTACACGTAGTGCCGGGCCAGCGCGGAGAACCGGGCGTCGAAGTCGGCTGTGACCGCCTCCGCCGAGGTGACGGCGATGTCCGGGGACAAGACGCCTCGCAGGCGGCGCAACAGCCGGTCCCGGTGGGCGGTGAAGAGGTCCCCGGGCAGGTCGGCGTGCGCGACCTGCCCGGTGGCGTGCACGCCGGCGTCCGTGCGGCCCGCGACCGTCAGGTCCACGTCCACCCGCAGCACCGTGGTCAGTGCCAGTTCCAGCTCGCCCTGGACGGTGCGCAGACCGGGCTGGCGGGCCCAACCGTGCAGCGCCGTCCCGTCGTAGGAGATCCCCAACCGGACGCGGACGAGCCCGCCACCGGCATCGGTGGCGGGCTCGTCAGCGCGCATGTCCTGCATGGAGCAGACCGCCGGAACGGTCTCAGCTCACTTGGGGTCGGTGGCCGGCTCGCCACCGGGGGCGTGGGTGCCCGCGGTCGCCGCGTCACTGATCTCGGCGGCCTCGACCTCGGCCGCCGCAGCAGCGGCCACGTCGGGGCTGAGCGTCGGGTCGTCGACGACGGCCAGGTTCTCGGACGTCGGCTGCGGGGTGACGTTGCCGTCGTCCTGGCGGTCGCCGTCCGGGTTGAAGACGTCGGCGACGACCTCCTGGCCGGCAGCCACGGCCTCGTCCGGCTCGCCACCGGTCACCGCAGGGCTGGTGTCCCCGCCGGGGCCGGTGGTGACGCCATCGTCGGTCAGGTCGCCGTCCGACACCTCGCGGGCGTCAGCGGTCACCTCACCGGCGGCAGCGGATGCACCGGCGCCGGCAGCGAACCGGGTGCCGCGGGCGCGCTCGGCCTCGCCGACGGCCTGCTGCGCCACCGTCTGGCCCTCGACCAGCTCGATGATCGCCATCGGCGCGTTGTCGCCCTTGCGGGGACCGACCTTGACGATGCGCGTGTAGCCACCGGGACGGTCGGCGAAGCGCGGGCCGATCTCGGCGAACAGGTGGTGCACGACGTCCTTGTCCCGGATCGTCGTCAGCACCTGCCGACGGGCGTGCAGGTCACCGCGCTTGGCGAAGGTGACCAGCTTCTCGGCCAGCGGCCGCAGCCGCTTGGCCTTGGCCTCGGTGGTGGTGATCCGCCCGTGCTCGAACAGCGAGGTGGCCATGTTGGCCAGCATCAGCCGCTCGTGCGCGGGGGAGCCGCCGAGACGGGGGCCCTTGGTGGGGGTGGGCATGTCGGTCCTTCCTCAGGCGGCCGGGCGGGGCGTGTGCCGGCTGCGTCGTCCACATCGCAGTGCTGCGTGCTGCTGGGCCACCGTGGGGATGGCCGTGCTCAGTGCTCGGTGCGGGGCTCGGCCGGCAGGGTCTCCCCCACCGGCCGCGCCCCGGATCACGAACAGCCTGTCAGAGCTGCTCGGTCTCCTGGTAGGTGCCCTCGTCGAAGGTGGCGGGGTCACCGAAGGCTGCGTCGCCCTGGTAGGCGTCGGTCTCGTAGCCCTCGTCGTAGCTCTCCACCGAGGTGGGGACGAACCCGGGGGGGCTGTCCTTGAGCGCCAGGCCCATCGCGGCCAGCTTGAGCTTGACCTCGTCGATCGACTTCGCGCCGAAGTTGCGGATGTCGAGCAGGTCGGCCTCGGAGCGGGTGACGAGCTCACCGACGGTGTGCACGCCCTCGCGCTTGAGGCAGTTGTAGGACCGCACCGTGAGGTCCATGTCCTCGATGGGCATCGAGAAGTTGGCGATGTCGGCGGCCTCGGCCGGGCTGGGCCCGACCTCGATGCCCTCCGCGTCGACGTTCAGCTCGCGGAGCAGGCCGAACAGCTCGACCAGGGTCGAACCGGCGCTGGCGATCGCGTCGCGGGGCTCCATCGACGGCTTGGTCTCGACGTCGACCACGAGCCGGTCGAAGTCGGTGCGCTGCTCGACACGGGTCGCCTCGACCGCGTAGGTCACCTTCAGCACCGGCGAGTAGATGGAGTCGACGGGGATGCGGCCGATCTCCTGGCCGGGCTGCTTGTTCTGCGTGGCCGGCACGTAGCCGCGACCGCGCTCGACGACCAGCTCGATCTCCAGCCGGCCCTTCGCGTTCAGCGTGGCGATGTGCAGGTCGGGGTTGTGCACCTCGACGCCGGCCGGCGGGGCGATGTCCGCCGCCGTGACCTCACCAGGACCCTGCTTGCGCAGGTACATGGTCACCGGCTCGTCGGAGTCGGAGCTGACCACGAGGCCCTTGAGGTTCAGGATGATCTCGGTGACGTCCTCCTTGACCCCCGGCACGGTGGTGAACTCGTGCAGAGTGCCCTCGATCCGGATGCTGGTGACAGCGGCGCCGGGGATCGAGGACAGCAGGGTGCGACGCAGCGAGTTGCCGAGGGTGTAACCGAAACCCGGCTCGAGCGGCTCGATGACGAACCGTGAGCGCTGGGCGTCGATGGTCTCCTCGGCGAGGGTCGGACGCTGTGCGATGAGCATGGTTCTCCTTCAGGTCCTCCGGCACCCGCCATATGACGCCGTGAGGGGGTGGTGCCGGCGGGACGGACATCGGTCCGCCCGTCCCGCCGTCGTGCTGGTCCTGCAGTCTTGCTGTCCTACCGGCCGATCACTTCGAGTAGAGCTCGACGATCAACTGCTCCTGGACGGGGGTGTCGATCACCTGGCGCGCCGGGATGTTGTGGACCAACACCTTCAGCTGCGAGGAGATGACCTCCAGCCACGGCGGCACGGGACGAGAGCCGGCCTTGGCCTGGGCGAGCTGGAACGGCACCATCTCGGCGGACTTCGCAGCCACCTCGAGGATGTCGTTGGCGCTCACCCGGTAGGACGGGATGTCGACCTTGCGACCGTTGACCTTGATGTGACCGTGGCGCACCAGCTGGCGGGCCATGTCACGGGACTCGGCGAAGCCGGCCCGGTAGACCACGTTGTCGAGGCGGGACTCGAGGATCTGCAGCAGGACCTCACCGGTCTTGCCCGACTTCTTGTTCGCCTCTTCGTAGTAACCGCGGAACTGCTTCTCCAGCACGCCGTAGATGCGGCGGGCCTTCTGCTTCTCGCGCAGCTGGAGCAGGTACTCGCTGTCCTTGCTGCGACCGCGGCCGTGCTCGCCCGGCGGGTAGGGCCGGATCTCGATCGGGCACTTCGCGGACTCGCACTTGCTGCCCTTGAGGAACAGCTTCATCTTCTCGCGCCTGCACAGACGGCAGTCGGCTCCGGTGTAACGGGCCACGTCAGGTACTCCTAGTTCGTCTCGTCAGTGACCGGTCAGACCCGGCGGCGCTTCTTGGGGCGGCAGCCGTTGTGCGGCTGAGGCGTCACGTCCTGGATCTGACCCACTTCGAGGCCGGTGGCCTGCAGCGAGCGGATCGCGGTCTCCCGACCGGAGCCCGGGCCCTTCACGAAGACGTCGACCTTGCGCATGCCGTGCTCCTGCGCCTTGCGTGCGGCGTTCTCCGCAGCCATCTGCGCCGCGAACGGCGTGGACTTGCGGGAGCCCTTGAACCCGACGTGCCCGGCCGAGGCCCAGCTGATCACGTTGCCCGTGGGGTCGGTGATCGACACGATCGTGTTGTTGAAGGTGCTCTTGATGTGCGCCGCACCATGGGCGACGTTCTTCTTCTCCTTGCGGCGCACCTTCTTGGTGCCAGCTGCCGCGCGAGCCCTGGGAGGCATCTCTCTCCGGTCTGAGTCTGTGTTCGTGGCCTGGTCGCCCACCCGGTCCTAGCCGAGGGGGCGGTCGTGCTCAGGCGCACCGCCGGTCCGGCCCTACGGACCCGCGACGGTGCGCCGACGTGCTGAGATCAGCGGGCCTTCTTCTTGCCCGCGATGGTCTTGCGCGGGCCCTTGCTCGAGCGCGCGTTCGTCTTGGTGCGCTGACCGTGCACCGGCAGGCCGCGGCGGTGCCGCAGACCCTGGTAGCAACCGATCTCCACCTTGCGGCGGATGTCGGCGGCCACCTCACGGCGCAGGTCACCCTCGACGCGGAAGTGCTCGTCGATGTAGTCGCGCAGCTTGAGCAGGTCCTCGTCGGTCAGGTCCTTGGCGCGCAGGTCCGGGCTGACGCCCGTTGCGGCCAGGGTCGCCTTGGCCGAGGTCGGCCCGATCCCGTAGATGTAGGTGAGCGCGATCTCCATCCGCTTCTCGCGGGGAAGGTCGACGCCAGCAAGTCGTGCCATTGTCTGGTACTCCCTCAGCCCTGGCGCTGCTTGTGCCGGGCGTTCTCGCAGATGACCATGACCCGGCCGTGCCGGCGGATCACCTTGCACTTGTCACAGATCTTCTTCACCGACGGCTGGACCTTCACCGGTGCCGCCCTCATTCCTGTAGATCGTGCGCCGACCCCCGGACCCCGTGGGGACCCGGACCGGCAGCGGGTTACTTGTAGCGGTAGACGATGCGGCCGCGCGTCAGGTCGTAGGGCGAGAGCTCCACGACGACGCGGTCCTCGGGCAGGATCCGGATGTAGTGCTGCCGCATCTTGCCGCTGATGTGGGCGAGCACCCGGTGCCCGTTCTGCAGTTCGACCCGGAACATCGCGTTGGGCAGCGGCTCGACGACACGACCCTCGACCTCGATGGCCCCGTCCTTCTTAGCCACGCCTACACGGCCTCCTCGTTCGATCGGATCTGCATGCGCCCATGCCGGAGCGACAGGGCGGTGGTGCGGGATTCCTTGCTGGCTGCACTCGACGTGTCGGGCACAGTGGAACGGGCGATCTCGCTGAGGGCGTCCCTCGGCGTACGGCCACAGCACGACGACGGACGGCGCGAACGCCATCGGCCACTGTACTCCCCACAGCACCAGGGCTCCAACCCGGGCCAGGGTGACGGACCCCTCTCGCCCCCCAGCACCCTCTGCTCGCGCGCAGAGAGCGTCCGGAGGGAGCCGGTCAGGAGCGGGGCGTGACCCCGAACGGCGCGAGGCCGGCAACGCCGCCGTCCTCGGCCGTGAGGACCCACGGGCCCTCTGGCGTGATGGCGACGCTGTGCTCGAAGTGCGCGGCCCGTGAGCCGTCCTTGGTGACCACGGTCCAGCCGTCGTCCAGCTCCACGGTGGCCGGGTCACCGATGGTGACCATCGGCTCGATGGCCAGTGCCAGGCCGGGGACGAGCTTGGGCCCACGCCCCGCACGCCCGTAGTTCAGCACGTGCGGGTCCTGGTGCATCTCCGTGCCGATGCCGTGACCGCCGTAGTGGTCGACGATCCCGTAGGGGTGCTCGTGCGCGGTGATCGACTCCTCCACCGCGTGGCTGATGTCGGTCAGCCGGCCGCCGGCGACAGCCTTCGCCAGCCCTGCCCACATCGACCGCTCGGTGACCTCCAGCAGAGCCGCGTCCTCGGCGGACGGTGTCCCCACCGGGACCGTGATCGCGGAGTCGCTGTGCCAGCCCTGCAGGATGGCGCCACAGTCGATGGAGATGTTGTCGCCCTCGGCGAGCGTCCGGTCGGGGTTCGGGATGCCGTGCACCACCTCGTCGTTGATCGACGCACAGATGGTGCCGGTGAAGCCGTGGTACCCGAGGAAGTTGGGCACGGCCCCGCACGACCGGATGTGGTCCTCGGCGATCGCGTCGAGCTCGCCGGTGGTCACCCCGGGACGCACGGCCGCGCGGACGGCCTTGAGGGCCCCCGCGGTGACCAGTCCGGAGGCTCGCATGAGCTCGATCTCGTGTGCTGTCTTGATCTGGATCATGCGTCCACTCCACTCCGCCAGCAACGGCAGCCGGGCCGCCCACGCCGCACTGCGGTCACCGTTCACCGGGACCCCGGGGACTCAGCGACCGGACTCGTCGTCGGGCTCGTCGGCCAGCGCTTCCTCGGCACCGAGGACCTCCAGGGCGCGCCGGGTGACCTCGTCGACCTCCCCGATGGCGTTGATCTGGCTGAGCAGCCCGACCTCTTCGTAGAACCCGGCCAGCGGCGCCGTCTGTTCCCGGTAGACCTCGAGACGGTGCCGCACGGTCTCCGGCTTGTCGTCGTCCCGCTGGACCCACTCACCGTCCACCAGCATCCGGCGCCCGGAGAGCCGGCGCACGAGCTCGTCCTCGTCGACGACGAGCTCCAGGCACCTGTCCAGCGCGTGGCCCATCTCCGCGAGGGAGTCACGCAGCTGCTCGGCCTGGGCGATGGTGCGCGGGAAGCCGTCGAGCAGGAAGCCGGCCTTCGCATCGGACTCGGCCAGGCGGTCGGAGACCATCGCGACGGTGATCTCGTCGGGCACCAGGTCACCGGAGTCCATGTAGGCCTTGGCCTGTCGGCCCAGTTCGGTCTGACCACTGACGTTGGCCCGGAAGATGTCGCCCGTCGAGATCGCGGGCACACCGAGCCGCTCGGCGATGATCTGGGCCTGGGTCCCCTTGCCAGCTCCGGGAGGGCCCAGCAGCACGACGCGCACTAGCGGAGGAACCCTTCGTAGCTGCGCTGGTTCAACTGCGTCTCGATCTGCTTCACCGTCTCCAAGCCCACTCCCACCATGATCAGCACCGCGGTCCCGCCGAACGGGAAGTTCTGGTTCTGTCCCTCTTGGGTGATCGAGAGGAACAGGTTGGGCAACACTGCCACCAACCCGAGGTAGATGGACCCCGGCAGGGTGATCCGGGACAGCACGTACTGCAGGTACTCCGCAGTGGGCCGACCGGGGCGGATGCCCGGGATGAAGCCGCCGTAGCGCTTCATGTCGTCGGCGCGCTCTTCGGGGTTGAACGTGATCGACACGTAGAAGTACGTGAAGAAGATGATCAGCCCGAAGTAGATGGCGATGTGCACCGGGCTGCTCTGGTTGATCACGTAGTTCTCGAAGAACCGGCGGACCGGGCCGCTCGAGTCGCTCTGCAGCTGGCTGAGCAACTGCGGCAGGTACAGCAACGAGGAGGCGAAGATGACCGGGATGACGCCGGCCTGGTTCACCTTCAGCGGCAGGTAGGTCGACGTGCCGCCGTACATCCGGCGTCCGACCATCCGCTTGGCGTACTGCACCGGGATGCGGCGCTGCGCCTGCTCGACGTAGACCACCGAGGCGATGACGACCAGGGCGAAGATGCACACGACGGTGAAGATGAAGGCACCGCGGGTCTGCAGGATCGCGCCGCCCTCGGCGGGGATCCGGGCGGCGATCGAGGTGAAGATCAGCACGGACATGCCGTTGCCGATCCCCTTCTCGGTGAGGAGCTCGCCCAGCCACATGATCACGGCCGTGCCGGCGGTCAGCGTGATGACGAGGATGACCGTCGTCCAGACGGAGTCCGACGGGATGATGTCCTGCGGGCAGTTGGGGAACAGCTGGCCGCTACGGGCCAGGGCGATGATCCCGGTGCTCTGCAGGACGGCGAGGGCGATCGTCAGGTAGCGGGTGTACTGGGTCAGTTTCGCCTGACCCGACTGCCCTTCCTTCTTCAACTGCTCGAACCGCGGGATGACCACGACCAGCAGCTGGACGATGATGCTCGCCGTGATGTACGGCATGATGCCCAGCGCGAAGACCGACAGCCGGAGCAGCGCTCCGCCGGAGAACAGGTTGACCAGCGAGTAGACGTCCCGCTGGTCGGAGGCCGCAGCCAGGTCCAGACAGCTGTTGATCGCCTCGGTCGAGACCCCTGGGCCGGGGATGCTGGCACCCAGCCGGTAGACGGCGATCAGCGCCAGGGAGAACAGCAGCTTGCGCCGGAGATCTGGCGTCCGGAACGCCGCGGCGAACGCCTGCAGCACGTGCCCTCCCCGAGTAGGTCCTATGAGGCTATCAACGTCAGGCCGTGGCTCCGGCGACCCGCCCACCCGGAGGGGTGGGCCCAGTCGCGCGGACGACGGTCAGGTGGCGCTCCGGCCGGCGGCCGGACAGACAAAAGCCCCCCTGCGTCCCCCGCCGCGAGCGCGCTCACGGCGGGGGGCAGAGGGGTCCTTCGTCAGATCTGGGTGGTGCTGCCCCCGGCAGCGCCGATCTTCTCCTCGGCGGACTTGGAGAAGGCGTGCGCCTGCACGTCGACCTTCACCCCGCCGAGCTCGCCCGTGCCGAGGACCTTGACCGGCTGACCGCGACGGATGGCGCCGGCGTCGGCCAGCGTCTCCGGGTCGATCGTGCCGCCCTGCGGGAACAGGGAGGCGATCCGGTCCAGGTTCACGACCTGGAAGACGACCTTGTTGTTGTTCTTGAAGCCCGAGAGCTTCGGCAGCCGCATGAAGAGGGGGGTCTGACCACCCTCGAAGCGGGCAGAGACCTGCACGCGAGCGCCGGAGCCCTTGGTGCCGCGACCGGCCGTCTTGCCCTTGGAGCCCTCACCACGACCCACGCGGGTCTTCTTGGTGTGAGCGCCGGGGGCCGGACGCAGGTGGTGGACCTTGAGAGTCATGTCTGTATTCCTTCTCGCCCGAAGCTCAGACGATCTCTTCGACGGCGACCAGGTGCGGCACCGTCGCGACCATCCCGCGGATCTCGGGACGGTCCTCCTGGACGACCGAGTCGTTGATCCGCTTCAGCCCGAGCGAACGCAACGTCTGGCGCTGGTTCGGCTTGGTGCCGATGGCCGACTTGACCTGGGTGACCTTCAGCTGAGCCATCTCAGACCCCCTGACCGGCCCGCGCACGCAGCATGGCGGCCGGGGCGACGTCCTCCAGGGGCAGACCGCGGCGAGCCGCGATCTCCTCGGGACGGACGAGGTCCTTCAGCGCCTGCATGGTCGCGTGGACGATGTTGATCGGGTTCGAGGACCCGAGGCTCTTGGACAGGATGTCGTGGATGCCGGCGCACTCGAGCACGGCGCGCACCGGACCACCGGCGATGACACCGGTACCGGGGCTGGCCGGCTTCAGCAGCACGACACCAGCAGCCGCCTCACCCTGCACCGGGTGCGGGATGGTGCTGGCGATGCGGGGCACCTTGTAGAAGTGCTTCTTGGCCTCCTCGACGCCCTTGGCGATCGCCGCGGGCACCTCCTTGGCCTTGCCGTAGCCGACACCCACGGTGCCGTTGCCGTCGCCCACGATGACCAGCGCGGTGAAGCTGAAGCGCCGACCGCCCTTGACGACCTTCGACACGCGGTTGATGGCCACCACGCGCTCGATGAACTGGCTCTTCTCGGCGGTACCGCCACCGGGGCCGCGGCCGCCGTCACGGCGGTCACGACGGTCGTTGCCGCCGCCGGCACCGCCGGGGCCACCCGTCCCGCCGGCGCCACCGCCGCGTCGCTGTGGTCCTGGCATCAGACGTCCCTCTCGATCTGCTCAGTGATGGTGCTCATCAGAAGTCCAGCCCGCCTTCGCGGGCGCCGTCCGCCAGGGCGGCGATGCGCCCGGCGTACCGGTTGCCGCCACGGTCGAAGACGACGGCGGCGATGCCGGCGGCCTTGGCGCGCTCGGCGACCAGGGCACCGACCTGCCGGGCGAGGGCGGACTTGTCGCCCTCCGCGCCCTTCAGGCTGGCGTCCATGGTCGACGCACTGGCCAGGGTACGGCCCACGGTGTCGTCGACGACCTGGACGTGGATGTGCCGGGAGCTGCGCTTGACGACCAGACGCGGGCGCTCCGGCGTGCCACCCACCCGCTTGCGCAGGCGGTTGTGCCGGCGCAGCCGCGAGACGCGGCGCGCGGTGCTGACATCGGTGCCGACGGGCTTGTGCACCCGGACACCCTTCTCGGTCTTGGCTGCCTGTGCCATCACTTGCCCGTCTTCCCGACCTTGCGCTTGACGACCTCGCCCTGGTACCGCACGCCCTTGCCCTTGTACGGGTCGGGCTTGCGGATCTTGCGGATCTTGGCGGAGACCTCGCCGACCTGCTGCTTGTCGATGCCGCTCACCCGCAGGCGGGTGGGGGCCTCGACGGTGAAGGAGATCCCCTCGGGGGCCTTCACCAGCACCGGGTGGCTGAAGCCGAGGGCGAACTCGAGGTCCGACCCACGGGCCTGCACGCGGTAGCCGACGCCGACGATCTCCAGGGTCTTCTCGTACCCCTGGGTGACGCCGGTGATCATGTTGGCGATGAGCGAGCGGGACAGGCCGTGCAGGGCCCGGCTCTCGCGCTCGTCGTTGGGACGCTGCACCAGCAGCGCGCCGTTCTCACCGTGCTCGACGGTGATGGGAGCTGCCAGCGTGTGGCTGAGCTTCCCCTTCGGGCCTGAGACGTTGACCGTTCGCCCGTCGATGGCGACGTCAACCCCGCTCGGCACCGGAATCGGGAGTCGTCCGATCCGTGACATGTCTGCTCGCTCCTCTTACCAGACGTAGGCGAGGACTTCCCCACCCACGCCCTTCTTGTTCGCCTGCTTGTCGGTCAGCAGCCCGGTGGAGGTGGAGATGATCGCCACCCCGAGGCCGCCCAGGACCTTGGGCAGGGCAGTCGACTTCGCGTAGACACGCAGGCCGGGCTTGGACACCCGACGGACACCGGCGATGCTGCGCTCGCGGTTCGGGCCGTACTTGAGGGAGACCACGAGCTCCTTGCGGACGTGGCCCTCGACCTCGACGTCGTTGACGGTCCAGCCGCCGATGTAGCCCTCCTGCTGGAGGATCGCGGCGACCTTCGTCTTGAGCTTCGACGACGGCATGGCCGCGGCGTCGTGGTACGCCTGGTTGGCGTTGCGGATCCGCGTGAGCATGTCCGCGATCGGGTCGGTCATCGTCATGGGTGCGTCGTGCCTCTCTCACCGCGGTTCCGCACGCTGTCGTGCGCGGGCCTCTCGGCGACGTGGGTGGTGCTCCGGGGCGTACCCGGGAGCGAGTGGCCCGCCCCGTGCGGGGCGGGCCGTACTGCGTCTGTTACCAGCTCGACTTGGTCACGCCGGGCAGCTCGCCCGCGTGCGCCATCTCCCGCAGGCAGATCCGGCACAGGCCGAACTTGCGGAAGACCGCGTGCGGCCGGCCGCACCGCTGGCAACGGGTGTAGCCGCGGACGGCGAACTTCGGCGTGCGAGCCGCCTTGTTGACAAGGGCCTTCTTGGCCATCTCTTGGTCTCCTACCTTCTACGCAGACCGCGTCAGCGGGTGGCGTTCACGACGGTCTGGCCGGCGAAGGGGAACCCGAGCAGCGACAGCAGCTCCCGGCCCTCCTCGTCGGTGGTGGCGGTGGTCACCAGGGTGATGTCCATGCCGCGGGGCCGGTCGATCTTGTCGACGTCGATCTCGCGGAACATCGACTGCTCGGTCAGACCGAACGTGTAGTTGCCGTGGCCGTCGAACTGCTTGGGGTTCAGGCCACGGAAGTCACGGATGCGGGGCAGGGCCAGCGACAGCAGCCGGTCCAGGAACTCCCACATGCGGTCGCCGCGGAGGGTCACCTTCGCGCCGATCGGCATGCCCTCGCGCAGCTTGAACTGCGCGATCGACTTCCGGGCCCGCACGACGGCGGGCTTCTGGCCGGTGATGGCGGTGAGGTCGCGGACCGCGCCGTCCATCAACTTGGCGTCACGGGTGGCCTCGCCGACGCCCATGTTGACCACGATCTTCACGAGACCGGGGATCTGCATGACGTTGGGGTAGCCGAACTCGGACTGGAGGGCCGGCGCGATCTCCTCGCGGTACCGGGCCAGCATGCGGGGCAGCTCACGGGTGGGTGCGCTCATGGTGATCAGAGGTCCTTACCGGTGCGCCGCGAGACCCGGATGTTGCGGCCTTCCTCGTCCTTGCGGTAACCGACCCGGGTCGGCTTGTCCTCGGAGTCGATCACCATCACGTTGCTCACGTGGATGGCGGCCTCCTGCGTGACGATCCCGCCCTGCTGGGCACCGCGCTGGGTGGTGCTGATCCGGGTGTGCTTCTTCACCCGGCCGATGCCCTCCACCAGGACCTTCTGGGTCCGGGGGAAGGCCGCGATGACGCGGCCCTTGGCACCCTTGTCCTTGCCGGCCAGGACGACGACGGAGTCGCCCTTCTTGACCTTCATCGACGGGGTCTTCCCGCTCGTCGGCTGAGCCATGATCACAACACCTCCGGAGCGAGCGAGATGATCCGCATGAAGCGCTTGTCGCGCAGCTCCCGGCCGACGGGGCCGAAGATGCGCGTGCCGCGCGGGTCGCCGCTGTCGCGGATGATCACCGCGGCGTTCTCGTCGAAGCGGATGTAGGAGCCGTCCGGACGACGGCGCTCCTTGACCGTGCGGACGATGACGGCCTTGACCACATCGCCCTTCTTGACGCCTGCGCCCGGCAGCGCGTCCTTGACGGTGGCGACGATGACGTCACCGATGCCCGCGTAGCGACGCCCCGAGCCACCGAGCACGCGGATGCACAAGATCTCCTTGGCCCCGGTGTTGTCGGCGACCCTGAGCCGCGACTCCTGCTGGATCACTTCCTGCTCCTGAATCTGAGTGGCGACAGCCGGACCGGATCGGTGAACCGGCTGTCCGGCACCCACGTGCGGACGCACCGGCAGCGAGCGCCGCCGGTGCGTCCGTGCACGGGTACCGGGATGCGGCGAGCTCCGAAGAGCGCGCCAGTCGTCCAGGGTACTCCCTGCTCACCGACCCCGAGAGGCCGGTTGTCGACTTCTTACTTGGCCTTCTCCACGACCGTCACCAGACGCCACCGCTTGGTGGCGGAGGTGGGGCGCGTCTCCATGATCTGCACCCGGTCGCCGATGCCGGCGGTGTTCTGCTCGTCGTGCGCCTTCAGCTTGCTGGTGCGACGCAGAACCTTGCCGTACAGCCCGTGCTTCACGCGGTCCTCGACCTCGACGACGATGGTCTTGTCCATCTTGTCGCTGACGACCAGGCCCTCACGGACCTTGCGGTAGCCACGCCCGGCCAGGCCGGGGCCGGTCGAGGTATCGGCGGTGTTGGTGACCTCGCTCATGCGACCCCCTCGTTCGGGGCGACCGAGAGACCGAGCTCGCGCTCGCGCATGATCGTGTAGATCCGGGCGATGTCGCGGCGGACGGTCTGCAGTCGCCGGTTGTTGTCCAGCTGGCCGGTGGCCACCTGGAACCGCAGGTTGAACAGCTCTTCGCGCGACTCGCGCAGCCGGGTGGCCAGCTCGTCGGCGGACAGCTCGCGCAGCTCAGGCGCAGTGAGGCCGGCGGCCATCACACCTCTCCTTCGCGAGTGATGAAGCGGCACTTCATGGGGAGCTTGTGGATCGCGCGGCGCATGGCCTCGCGGGCCACCGGCTCGGCGACACCCGACAGCTCGAACATGATCCGACCGGGCTTGACGTTCGCCACCCACCACTCGGGCGAGCCCTTGCCGGAACCCATGCGGGTCTCGGCCGGCTTCTTCGTCAGCGGGCGGTCGGGGTAGATCGAGATCCACACCTTGCCGCCACGCTTGATGTGACGCGTCATGGCGATACGAGCGGACTCGATCTGCCGGTTGGTCACGTACGCGGGCTCGAGAGCCTGGATCGCGAAGTCACCGAAGTTGATCGCGGTGCCGCCCTTGGCCCGCCCGGTGCGGTCGGGGTGGTGCTGCTTGCGGTGCTTGACCCGACGTGGGATGAGCACTGGTCAGCCCTCCGTGTTCTCGGCGCCGGCGGCCTTCGCGGCCGCGGTGCCCTCGGCACCGGCGGCCTCGCCGATGCTCTGCGCGGGGGCAGCCTCACCCGAGACGACGGCGACGGCGCTGGTGGCGTCCGCGGGAGCCTCGGCCGGCTGCTCGGTGGAGACCGGGGCGTCAGCCGCAGCGCGGCCTGCCTCGGTGCCCCCGGCAGTGGTGCCGGACGAGCCGGACCGCCGCTGGGGACGCTGGGCGCGCTCACGGCGCTGCTGACGCTGCGCGAGGGCCTCGAGGGCCTCCCGCTCCGCGCGCGAACCGCTGGCGTCGCCCTTGTAGATCCAGACCTTCACACCGATGCGGCCGAAGGTCGTGCGGGCCTCGTAGATGCCGTAGTCGATGTTCGCCCGGAGCGTGTGCAGCGGCACGCGGCCTTCGCGATAGAACTCCGAACGGCTCATCTCGGTGCCGCCGAGGCGACCCGAGCACTGCACCCGGATGCCCTTGACCTGCGGGCTGCGCTGCGCGGATTGCATCGCCTTGCGCATGGCACGACGGAAGCTGACCCGGCTGGAGAGCTGCTCGGCGACGCCCTGGGCGACCAGCTGCGCGTCGGACTCGGGGTTCTTCACCTCGAGGATGTTCAGCTGCACCTGCTTGCCGGTGAGCTTCTCCAGCTCACCGCGGATGCGGTCGGCCTCCGCACCACGGCGACCGATGACGATGCCCGGCCGGGCGGTGTGGATGTCCACTCGGACCCGGTCACGGGTGCGCTCGATCTCCACCTTCGAGATCCCGGCGCGCTCCATGCCCTTGCCCATGAGCTTCCGGATGGCCACGTCTTCCTTGACGTAGTCGGCGTACAGCTTGTCCGCGTACCACCGGGACTTGTAGTCGGTGGTGATGCCGAGCCGGAACCCGTGCGGGTTGACCTTCTGACCCACTAGCGGGTCCCTCCCCTCGTGTTGCTCTTCTGCTGCTGGGTGGCCGGGCCAGACTGCCCGGTCTCCCGACGTGCCTTGCGCGACCGCAGGGCCAGCTCAGCGCTCGAGCTCACCTCGGTCACCTCGACGGTGATGTGGCTGGTCCGCTTGTTGATGCGGAACGCCCGGCCCTGCGCACGCGGACGGATCCGCTTGAGCGTGGGGCCCTCGTCGACGAACGCGGCGCTGACGACCAGCGCTGCGGGGTCCAACTGCAGGTTGTGCTCGGCGTTGGCGACCGCGCTGGCGACGACCTTGGCCACCGGCTCGCTGGCGGTCTGCGGGGTGAAGCGCAGCAGTGCCAGGGCCTCGTCGGTCGGCAGGTAGCGGATCATGTCCACCACCCGGCGGGCCTTCATGGGGGTGACGCTGACGAACCGGGCCGTGGCCCGGGCGACCGGCGTCTCCTGTCCCAACTGGGAAGTCATCTGGGTCTCTTCTCTACCTGGTCGTCGCTCAGCCGCGCCGCGACCGGCGGTCGTCCTTGACGTGCCCACGGAAGGTGCGCGTGGGCGCGAACTCGCCGAGCTTGTGCCCGACCATCGCCTCGGTGACGAACACCGGGACGTGCTTGCGGCCGTCGTGCACGGCGATCGTGTGCCCGAGCATGTCGGGGATGATCGTCGAACGCCGCGACCAGGTGCGGATGACGTTCTTGGTGCCCTTGTCGTTCTGTACGTCCACCTTGGCGAGCAGGTGGTCGTCGACGAACGGGCCCTTCTTGAGGCTGCGTGGCATGTCTGTCGGACTCCTCTACCCGCTCAGCGCTTCTTGTTGGTGCGCCGGCGGCGCACGATCAGGGCATCACTGGCCTTGCGCTTGCGCGTCCGGCCCTCCGGCTTGCCCTTCGGGTTGACCGGGTGCCGGCCACCGGAGGTCTTGCCCTCACCACCACCGTGCGGGTGGTCCACCGGGTTCATGGCGACACCACGGACGGTCGGGCGCTTGCCCTTCCACCGCATCCGCCCGGCCTTGCCCCAGTTGATGTTCGACTGCTCGGCGTTGCCGACCTCGCCGATGGTGGCGCGGCAGCGGACGTCGACGTTGCGGATCTCCCCCGAGGGCATCCGCAGCTGGGCGAAACGACCCTCACGGGCGACCAGCTGGACGCTGGTGCCGGCCGAGCGGGCGATCTTGGCCCCGCCACCGGGCCGCAGCTCGATGGCGTGGATGACCGTGCCGACCGGGATGTTGCGCAGCGGCAGGTTGTTGCCCGGCTTGATGTCGGCCGCCGGGCCGCACTCGACCGTGTCGCCCTGCTTCAGCTTCGCCGGAGCGATGATGTAGCGCTTCTCCCCGTCGGCGAAGTGCAGCAGCGCGATGCGCGAGGTGCGGTTCGGGTCGTACTCGATGTGCGCGACCTTGGCCGGCACACCGTCCTTGTCGGCCCGGCGGAAGTCGATGAGGCGGTAGGCGCGCTTGTGCCCACCGCCCTGGTGACGAGCAGTCACACGACCGTGGACGTTGCGCCCGCCACGACCGTGCAGCGGTCGGACCAGCGACTTCTCGGGATGGTCGCGGGTGACCTCGGCGAAGTCGGCGACGGACGAGCCGCGGCGGCCCGGCGTCGTCGGCTTGTACTTACGGATGGCCATGGTTCCTCAGAGTCCCTGTCTGTTCTCTCTGGTCCGATCGGTGGTCACCGGCGCTCAGGCGCCGGGTCCACCGAAGAGCTCGATGCGGTCACCGGGGGCAACGGAGACGATGGCGCGCTTGGTGTCCTTGCGCTTCCCCATCACAGCGCCCTTGGAGCGCTTCCTCTTCCCCTGGCGGTTGATCGTGTTGACGGCGAGGACCTTCACGTTGAAGACCTGCTGCACAGCGATCTTGATCTGGGTCTTGTTCGCGTCGGGCCGGACGATGAACGTGTACTTGTTCTCGTCCAGCAGCCCGTAGCTCTTCTCCGAGATGACCGGGGACAGCAGCACGTCCCGGGGGTCGCGGACGCTCATGCCTTCTCCTCGGACGTCTCGGTCGTGGTGGCCGGCGCGATCGAGGGCACGTCGCCGTCGATCTCGTGGGTCTCCAGGTCGGGGAGCTCGGCCGAGGAGGCCGCGCCCTTGCCGCCCCGGGCCGGGCCGGTGACGTACTCGGTCAGCGCGGTCTCGGTGAAGACGACCTCGTCGGACACCAGCACGTCGTAGGTGTTCAGCTGACCGGCCTCGATCAGGTGCACCCGCGGCACGTTGCGCAGGCTGACCCAGTTGAGGACGTCGTCGCGGTCGAGGACGACCAGCACGCGCTTGGCGGTGCTGATCGCGTCCAGGACCTTGAGCGCGGCCTTGGTCGAGGGCGCGTCGCCGTCGACGAACGCGGAGACGACGTGCACGCGGCCGTCACGAGCCCGGTCGGAGAGGGCACCGCGCAGGGCGGCGGCCTTCATCTTCTTGGGCGTCTTCTGCTCGTAGTTCCGCGGCTGCGGACCGTGCGAGATGCCACCGCCGGTGAACTGCGGCGACCGCAGCGAACCCTGACGGGCACGGCCGGTGCCCTTCTGGCGGTACGGCTTGGCGCCGGTACCGCTGACCTGGGCACGCGTCTTGGTCGAGTGCGTGCCCTGGCGGGCCGCGGCCAGCTGGGCGACGACGACCTGGTGCAGCAGCGAGACGTTGGCCGGGGTGTCGAACAGCTCGCCGGGCAGCGTGACGCTGCCGGAGGTCTCCCCCGCCGGCGTCCGGACGTCGACCTGGCGGTCGGACCGGGTGCCGGCCGGACCTGCCGATGTCGATGCGGTCACTTCGCGTCACTCCCTACGGGGCCGCCCTTGACCGCGGAACGGACGAGCAGGAGCCCGCCGCGCGGACCAGGGACAGCGCCCTTGATCAGGACCAGGCCCTTCTCCGTGTCGACCTGGTGGACCTTCAGCGAGAGCGTGGTCGTGGTGACCGCGCCCATGCGCCCGGCCATGCGGACGCCCTTGAAGACACGACCCGGGGTGGAGGCCCCGCCGATCGAGCCGGGGGCGCGGTGCTTGCGGTGGGTGCCGTGGCCGGCGCCGAGGCCCTTGAAGCCGTGACGCTTCATGACGCCGGCGGTGCCCTTGCCCTTGCTGGTGCCGATGACGTCGACCTTGGCCACGTCGGAGAAGACCTCGGCGGTCAGCTCCTGACCGACCGAGTAGTCGGCGGCGTCCTCGGTGCGCAGCTCGACCAGGTGCCGACGCGGGGTGACGCCCGCCTTGGCGAAGTGCCCGCCCTCGGGCTTGTTCACCTTGCGGGGGTCGATCGCACCGAAACCGAGCTGGACGGCGGAGTAGCCGTCCTTCTCAGGGGTGCGCACCTGGGTGACCACGCACGGGCCCGCCTTGATGACGGTCACCGGCACGATGCGGTTGTTCTCGTCGAATACCTGGGTCATCCCCAGCTTCTCGCCGAGGAGACCACGGAATGTGCTCGCCATGTCTGGACAGCCCTTACTGGATGTTGACGTCGACCGAGGCCGGCAGGTCGATGCGCATCAGCGCGTCGACCGTCTTCGGCGTCGGGTCGAGGATGTCGATGAGCCGCTTGTGCGTACGCATCTCGAAGTGCTCGCGCGAGTCCTTGTACTTGTGCGGCGAGCGGATGACGCAGTACACGTTCTTCTCCGTCGGCAGCGGCACCGGGCCGACGACGCGCGCTCCGGTCTTCGTCACCGTGTCCACGATGCGCCGAGCCGAGGCATCGATGGCCTCGTGGTCGTAGGCCTTCAGCCGGATGCGGATCTTCTGTCCCGCCATCGGTTGTCTTCGCTCCTGCCGATCGGTTGTGAAAGTACAAGTGGGTCTGCTGACCCGGGGTCGGGTCTCCCGACCCGGTTGACGGGCGGCGGCCGAACCGGCCGCCGCCCGTCAGGGTGTCACTGGTTGATCTTGACGACCCGGCCGGCGCCGACGGTGCGGCCACCCTCGCGGATCGCGAAGCGCAGGCCTTCCTCCATGGCGATGGGCTGGATCAGCTCCACCGACATCTCGGTGTTGTCACCCGGCATGACCATCTCGGTGCCCGCAGGCAGCGTGACGACGCCGGTGACGTCCGTCGTCCGGAAGTAGAACTGCGGACGGTAGTTGTTGAAGAACGGCGTGTGCCGGCCACCCTCGTCCTTCGAGAGGATGTAGACCGAGCCCTCGAAGTTCGTGTGCGGGGTGATGGAACCCGGCTTCACGACGACCTGGCCACGCTCGACGTCCTCGCGCTTGATGCCGCGCAGCAGCAGACCGACGTTGTCCCCGGCCTGGCCCTGGTCGAGCAGCTTGCGGAACATCTCGACGCCGGTGACGGTCGTCTTGGTCGAGTTCGGGCGGATGCCGACGATCTCGATCTCCTCGGAGACCTTGACGATGCCGCGCTCGACGCGGCCGGTGACGACCGTGCCACGACCGGTGATCGTGAAGACGTCCTCGACCGGCATGAGGAACGGCTTGTCGATCTCACGCTCGGGCTCGGGGATCGCCGTGTCGACGGCGTTCATGAGCTCCATGAGCTTGTCGCCCCACTCGGCGTCGCCCTCGAGGGCCTTCAGCGCCGAGACGCGGACCACGGGGACGTCGTCGCCCGGGAACTCGTACTCGGACAGCAGCTCGCGGACCTCTAGCTCGACGAGCTCGAGGATCTCCTCGTCGTCGACCATGTCGG
Organism: Modestobacter sp. KNN46-3; assembly: GCF_011039295.1. Lineage (NCBI taxonomy): Bacteria > Bacillati > Actinomycetota > Actinomycetes > Geodermatophilales > Geodermatophilaceae > Modestobacter > Modestobacter sp. KNN46-3. The sequence goes on from NZ_JAAKGN010000004.1 coordinate 74,086, forward strand.
CCTTGTTCAGCGCCACCACGATGTAGGGGACACCGACCTGGCGGGCCAGGAGCACGTGCTCCTTGGTCTGCGGCATCGGGCCGTCGGTGGCGGCGACCACCAGGATGGCGCCGTCCATCTGCGCGGCACCGGTGATCATGTTCTTGATGTAGTCGGCGTGCCCGGGGCAGTCGACGTGCGCGTAGTGCCGGTTCTCGGTCTGGTACTCGACGTGGGCGATCGAGATCGTGATGCCGCGAGCCTTCTCCTCGGGCGCCTTGTCGATCATGTCGAACGCGGACGCCTCGTTGAGGTTCGGGAACTTGTCGTGCAGCACCTTGGTGATCGCCGCGGTCAGCGTCGTCTTGCCGTGGTCGATGTGCCCGATGGTGCCGATGTTGACGTGCGGCTTGGTCCGCTCGAACTTGGCCTTGGCCACTGGGTTCCTCTCGTCGATTCTTCGCAGTCGTTCGCGTGTCTGGGGTGCGAGCTCACGCTCGCGGTGGCCGGCGGGTGGACCGCCGTCCGGTTACTCGCCGGTCGCCTTGGCGATGATCTCCTTGGCGACGTTGGCCGGGACCTCGGCGTAGGTGTCGAACACCATGGTGTAGCTCGCCCGCCCCTGAGTGCGGCTGCGCAGGTCGCCCACGTAGCCGAACATCTCCGACAGCGGCACCAGGGCCCGGACGACGCGAGCGCCGGAACGCTCCTCCATCGCCTGGATGGTCCCGCGGCGGGAGTTCAGGTCGCCGATGACGTCGCCCATGTTCTCTTCGGGGGTGACGACCTCGACCGCCATCATCGGCTCCAGCAGGGCCGGGCTGGCCTTGCGGGCGGCCTCCTTGAAGGCGATCGATCCGGCGATCTTGAAGGCCATCTCCGAGGAGTCGACCTCGTGGTACTGGCCGTCCAGGAGCGACGCCTTGACGCCGACCATGGGGTAGCCGGCGAGGATGCCGTACTGCATGGCGTCCTGCATGCCGGCGTCGACCGACGGGATGTACTCCCGCGGGATGCGCCCACCCGTGACCTTGTTCTCGAACTCGTAGGTCGCCGAGTCGCCGCTCATCTCCAGCGGCTCGAGGGCGATCTGCACCTTCGCGAACTGGCCGGAGCCACCCGTCTGCTTCTTGTGCGTGTAGTCGTAGCGCTCGACGGCCTTGCGGATCGTCTCGCGGTAGGCCACCTGCGGCTTGCCGACGTTGGCCTCGACGTTGAACTCACGCCGCATGCGGTCGACCAGGATCTCCAGGTGCAGCTCACCCATGCCGGAGATGACCGTCTGACCGGTCTCCTCGTCGAGGCGGACCTGGAACGTCGGGTCCTCCTCGGCCAGCTTCTGGATGGCCGTGCCCAGCTTCTCCTGGTCGCTCTTCGTCTTCGGCTCGATGGCGACCGAGATGACCGGCGCCGGGAAGGTCATCGACTCGAGGATGACCGGCTTCTGCGGGTCGCAGAGCGTGTCACCCGTCGTGGTCTGCTTCATGCCGTTGACGGCGACGATCTCGCCGGCGCCCACGCCCTGGCGCTCTTCGCGCTTGTTGGCGTGCATCTGGTAGATCTTGCCGACCCGCTCCTTGCGGTCCTTGGTGCTGTTGAGCACCGGGGAACCCGCGTCGAGCTTGCCGGAGTAGACCCGGATGTAGGTGAGCTTGCCGAGGTGCTGGTCCGTCTGGATCTTGAAGGCCAGCGCGGAGAACGGCTCGTTCTCGTCGGCGTGCCGCAGGACCTCGGTCTCGCCGTCGAGCGCGGTGCCGACGATGGCCTCGACGTCCAGCGGGCTGGGCAGGTAGTCGACGACCGCGTCGAGCAGGGGCTGCACGCCCTTGTTCTTGAAGGCCGTACCGGTCAGGACCGGGTTCACCTGGCCGGCGATGGTGGCCTTGCGGATGGCCGCCTTGAGCCGGTCGACGGCGATCTCCTCGCCGGCGAGGTAGTCCTCCATCAGCGAGTCGTCGAAGTCCGCGATGTTCTCGAGGAGCTTCTCGCGGTACTCCGCGGCCTGGTCGGCCAGCTCGGCGGGGATGTCCTCGATGGCGTAGTCCTCGCCCATCTTGGTCTCACCGCGCCAGGTCAGGGCCTTCATCTGGACCAGGTCGACGACGCCGATGAAGTCGGCCTCGGCACCGATCGGCAGCTGCAGCACCAGCGCGTTGGCGTTGAGCCGCTCCACCATCATGTCGACGCACCGGAAGAAGTCGGCGCCGGTGCGGTCGAGCTTGTTCACGAAGCACATGCGCGGGACGCTGTACTTCTCGGCCTGGCGCCAGACCTGCTCGGTCTGCGGCTCCACGCCGGCGACACCGTCGTAGACGGCGACCGCACCGTCGAGCACCCGCAGCGACCGCTCCACCTCGACGGTGAAGTCGACGTGACCCGGGGTGTCGATGATGTTGATGTCGTGGTCGTTCCAGGAGCACTTCGTCGCGGCGGACGTGATGGTGATGCCGCGCTCCTGCTCCTGCTCCATCCAGTCCATCGTGGCCGCGCCGTCGTGGACTTCACCGATCTTGTAGTTGATACCGGTGTAGAAGAGGATCCGCTCGGTCGTCGTCGTCTTGCCGGCGTCGATGTGCGCCATGATCCCGATGTTGCGGGTCTTGGCGAGTTGGGCCTCGTTCTGGGCCATTACGTCACTCCTCTTCGTTCTCGTCCGTGCGCGGTGTCCGGGGGTCGCCCGGTTCCACCGCGGGCAGCGGCTGCTGATGGACTGGCGTCACCAGCGGTAGTGCGCGAAGGCCTTGTTCGACTCGGCCATCTTGTGCGTGTCCTCGCGGCGCTTGACCGCGGCACCGAGGCCGTTGCTGGCGTCCAGCAGCTCGTTCATGAGGCGCTCGGTCATCGTCTTCTCGCGACGCGCCCGGCTGTACTGGATGAGCCAGCGCAGTCCGAGGGTCGTGCTGCGGGAGGGGCGGACCTCGATCGGCACCTGGTAGGTCGCACCACCGACGCGGCGGCTGCGCACCTCGAGGGCGGGCTTCACGTTGTCCAGCGCGCGCTTGAGCGTGACGACCGGGTCGGTGTCGTTCTTCGCCCGGACGCCCTCGAGGGCGCCGTAGACGATCGCCTCGGCGACAGAGCGCTTGCCGTCCACGAGCACCTTGTTCACCAGCTGGGTCACCAGCGGCGACTGGTACACCGGGTCGGCGACGAGCGGACGCTTCGGCGCGGGGCCCTTGCGCGGCATTAGCTCTTCTCCTTCTTCGCGCCGTACCGGCTGCGAGCCTGCTTGCGGCCGCGGACACCCTGGGTGTCCAGCGAGCCACGGATGATCTTGTAGCGGACGCCGGGCAGGTCCTTCACCCGGCCGCCACGCACGAGCACCATCGAGTGCTCCTGCAGGTTGTGGCCGACGCCCGGGATGTAGGCGGTCACCTCGACACCGCTGGTGAGGCGCACGCGAGCGACCTTGCGCAGCGCCGAGTTCGGCTTCTTCGGCGTCGTCGTGTAGACGCGCGTGCACACGCCGCGGCGCTGAGGGGATCCCTTCAACGCCGGGGTCTTGGTCTTCTCGACCTTGTCCTCGCGGCCCTTGCGGACCAGCTGCTGGATCGTGGGCATGGGTGGCCTGGATCTCCTGCCTGCGCTGGGTCGTGCTGTGGATGTGGTGCACTGCCTGTGGTGTGCCCGGTGGCCCGGCCCTACCGAGTCTGCCCGCGACCCACCCTCCGACCCCCGCGCTCGGGCGTGTCGCCCTTCGCGAGAACCGGCCAGTTGATCGAACCGGACTCGTTGCTCCTCGCGACTCGGCGCCGGCCACACCACCTTGCAGTGGACCCCGTCGGTGACGGGAGTGGCCCCCGGCATCCGGTCGATCCGAGGACCGATGGACGCGCAGGTGCACCGCTTGCGGGAGCAGGCCCAGTCATCCTGGGCACAGCTGACCACAGTACCCGGCCCTGCCTGACCGGTCAAAGCCGGGTCGACATGTGGGCTGCGCACCGGTTCAGCCGGTCTGTCCTGCACCAACTGCCGTTGCCTCGGGCATGTTCCCGGGCGCTGCACGCAGCTGCCCGAGGGGTCGTGCGGGGAACGTACCGGAACCGGACGGCGGCGGGCAGGGGTCCCGGCGCGCGTCGTCGTCCGTCGTCACGTCGCTTCTGTCGGACTCCCGCCCTACCGTCTGTGGCGAACCGCTCACATCCCGCACCTCGTCCGTGGTGCGCCTGCCGCTCGGAGGTACGCCGTGCTCCCCGACAACGCCCGCGAACTGAAGGCCCGGCTGTCCAAGCGGCTGAGCGAGGTGCCACTGTCCAGCGTCGCGGCCAGCTCCGTCGACGGTCCTTCCCGGTGGAGCGGGGTGGCCCTGGGCCTGACGCCGGTCGCCAGAGGTCAGGTGCACCTGGCGATCCGGCTGATCGAGCAGGCCGACGCCGACGTCGTGCTGGGCGGGTTGGACGCCGGCGCCCGGGACGAGGTGGACGTCCGGGTCATCGGGCCGGTCCGGCCGCTGACCTCCCCCACCCCCGATGAGCTGCGGCGGCGGGGGCGTCCGTTGCGGCCCGGGGCGTCCGTCGGCCATCGCGACGTCACCGCCGGCACCCTCGGTGGGTTCGTCCGGCGCCGCGGTACGGAAGAGCTGCTCGTGCTCAGCAACAACCACGTGCTGGCCAACAGCGACGCGGGCGTGACGGGCGACCCGGTGTTCCAGCCGGGTGTCGCCGACGGGGGCCTCGACACCGACCGGGTCGGCAGTCTGGCCGCCTTCATCCGGTTCCGCCTCGAGCCGGGGAACCTGGTCGACGCCGCGGTCGCCGCCCTGGACCCCGGCATGACGACGAACCCCGCCGGCTACCCCGGCGGCCCGCTCTCCGCCGTGGTCGCCGCCGCGGACGACACCGACCCCGACGAGCTGGTGGAGAAGGTGGGGCGCACGACGGGCCACACGCGCGGGCGGATCACCGCCGTCGAGGTCGACGGCGTCGGGGTGCAGTTCGACGACGCCGTGCACACCTTCGACGACCAGGTGGAGATCGAGGGCGTCAGCGGGGGGTTCAGCGCCGGGGGCGACAGCGGGTCGGTGATCTGGCGCAGCCGCGACCGCGCACCGCTCGGTCTGCTGTTCGCCGGGTCGACGACGGGCGGCAGCGCCGGTGGCGGCGTCACCTTCGCCAACCCGCTGGCCACGGTGCTGCGCGAGCTCGACGTGGAGTGGTTCGCGGGCTGAGCGACCCCGGGAGGAGGACCTCGCCCGGCGTTGCGCTGTCCTGATCCGGCAGCGGGGGGCACCATGGGGGCATGACCGACCGCGCCTCCGCCCGCGCAGCCAAGGACGCGCTGGCCTCCCGCTTCGCCGCTGACCCCGGCGTCGCCGCGGTCGGGCTGGCGCGGCAGGCCGCCGACTACGTCGTCCGGGTCGACCTGACCGAGCCGGGCGCCGGCGCCCGCGTGCCGGCCGACGTCGACGGCGTACGGGTCGTCACGCACGTGATCGGCACCGTCCGCGCCCTCTGAGCGCCCCGGGGGCCCACTCCCCCGCCGGGCCGTTACCGTCGCGGCAGTGGCACCGACGAGGGTGCCACGGACGCCGAGGAGGGCGCGTGCGCATCGGGATCCAGGCCAGCTACGCCGGTGACTTCAAGCAGACCGCGGACGAGATCCGTGACCTGGAGTCCGCCGGGCTCGACGTCGCGATGTGCGCGGAGGTGTACACGTTCGACGCGGTCAGCCAGCTGGGCTACCTGGCGGCCGTGACCGACCGGGTCGAGTTGATGAGCGGCATCCTGCCCATCTACAGCCGCACGCCGGCACTGATCGCGATGACCGCGGCCGGTCTGGACTTCGTCTCCGGCGGGAGGTTCACCCTCGGGCTGGGCGCCTCCGGGCCGCAGGTCATCGAGGGCTGGCACGGGCTGCCCTACGACGCCCCCCTGCAGCGGACCCGCGAGATCATCGAGATCTGCCGCCAGGTGTGGCGCCGCGAGCGGCTGGAGCACGACGGCAAGAAGTACCAGGTGCCGCTCCCGGCCGACCAGGGCACCGGCCTCGGCAAGCCGCTGAAGCTGATCAACACCCCGGTGCGGCCGCAGATCCCGGTGCTGCTCGCCGCGCTCGGCCCCAAGAACGTGGAGCTCGCCGCCGAGATCGCGGAGAAGTGGGAGCCGATCTTCTTCCACCCAGAGCGTGCTGCCGACGTCTGGGGCGCCTCCCTCGAGGCGGGCAAGGCCAAGCGGGACCCGTCGCTCGGTGAGCTCGACGTCGTCGTCGGCGTCCCGGTGGCGATCGGCGAGGACGTCGAGCACCTGGTGGAGGCAGTGCGGCCGGGGATCGCGTTGTACGTCGGCGGCATGGGCGCCAAGGGCAAGAACTTCTACAACGACCTGGCCCGCCGGTACGGCTACGAGGCCGAGGCGGAGGCCATCCAGGAGCTGTACCTGGCCGGGCGCAAGGACGAGGCGGCCGCCGCCGTCCCGGAGGACCTCGTGCGAGCGACCTCGCTGATCGGGCCGGAGTCCTACGTGGCCGAACGGATCGCCGCGTTCGCCGCGGCCGGGGTGACCACGATCAACCTGCAGCCCCTCGACGACAGCCGCGAGGGCCGGCTCCGCACCGTCGAGACGATGCGCCGCCTGGCGGGCTGAGCCCGGCGGGGCCGGGGCAACCCGGCCCCTTGCGTCACGTGACCTCCGGTGAGACGCAGAAGGGCCCCGGGAGCTCGCGCTCCCGGGGCCCTCCTGTCACTCACTCAGCGCGTCAGCGCCAGTCGTACTCCTCGAGTCGGACGGCCTCGCCCGTGCCCTGACCGAAGACGTCCGGGCTGTAGTACTGCCCGTCGTCGTAACCGGCCATGGTGTAGACGGCGGCACGCGCCTCCTCGGTGGGCTCGACCGTGATGTTCCGGTAGCGGCTGATGCCGGTACCGGCCGGGATCAGCTTCCCGATGATCACGTTCTCCTTGAGCCCGAGCAGGCTGTCGCTCTTCCCCTGGATGGCGGCGTCGGTGAGCACCTTCGTCGTCTCCTGGAAGGAGGCGGCCGACAGCCACGACTCCGTCGCCAGCGACGCCTTGGTGATCCCCATCAGCACCGGACGGGCCGAGGCCGGCTCGCCGCCCTCGGCGACCACCCGACGGTTCTCCGTCTCGAACAGGGTCCGCTCGACAAGCGCACCGGGCAGGAACTCCGTCGCGCCCGAGTCGATGATGGTCACCCGCTTCAGCATCTGGCGGATGATCACCTCGATGTGCTTGTCGTGGATCGACACACCCTGGCTGCGGTAGACCTCCTGGACCTCGCGCACCAGGTGCAGCTGCACCTCACGCGGGCCCATGATCCGCAGCACCTCGTGCGGGTCGACCGCACCCTCGGTCAGCTGCTCGCCGACCTCGACGTGCCCGCCGTCCTCGACCCGCAGCCGCGAGCGACGCGACAGCTTGTCGTAGACGACCTCGTCGGACCCGTCGTCCGGGGTGATGGTGAGCTTGCGGAACTGGTCGCCGTCCTCGATCCGGACGTTGCCGGCCAGCTCGGCGATCGGGGCCTTGCCCTTGGGGACACGGGCCTCGAAGAGCTCGACCACACGCGGCAGACCGTGCGTGATGTCCGCGCCCGCCACACCGCCGGTGTGGAAGGTGCGCATCGTCAGCTGCGTGCCGGGCTCGCCGATCGACTGGGCGGCGATGATGCCGACCGCCTCGCCGACGTCCACGAGCTTGCCGGAGGCCAGCGACCGGCCGTAGCAGGTGGCGCAGGTGCCCAGCAGCGACTCGCAGGTGAGCACGCAGCGCACCTTGACCTCGGAGACCCCGGCGTCGACCAGCTGAGCGATCAGCACGTCGCCCAGGTCGGCCCCGGCCGGGGCGATCTGGGTGCCGTCGGCAGCGACCACGTCAGCGGCCAGTGCACGGGCGTAGACGCTGGTCTCCACGTGGGCGTCACGGATGACCGCGCCGTCCACCACGGTGCCGATCGGCATGATCACGCCGCGCTCGGTGCCGCAGTCCTCCTCGCGGATGATGACGTCCTGCGAGACGTCGACCAGCCGGCGGGTGAGGTACCCGGAGTCGGCGGTCCGCAGCGCGGTGTCGGCCAGGCCCTTGCGGGCACCGTGCGTGGAGATGAAGTACTCCAGCACGGACAGACCCTCCCGGAAGTTGGCCTTGATCGGCCGCGGGATGATCTCGCCCTTCGGGTTGGCCACCAGGCCACGCATGCCGGCGATCTGGCTGATCTGCATCATGTTGCCGCGAGCGCCGGAGTTGACCATGACCCAGACCGGGTTGGTGGTCGGGAAGTTGTCGACCATCGCCTGGCTGACCTCGGCCCGTGCCCGCGTCCAGATCTCGATGAGCTCGGAACGACGCTCGGCGTCGGTGATGACGCCCCGCTCGTACTGACGCTCGATCTTGCGGGCCTCGTCCTCGTGCCGCTCCAGGATCGCGGCCTTCACCGGCGGGGTGACGACGTCGTCGATCGCGATCGTCACGCCCGAACGGGTCGCCCAACGGAACCCGGCCGACTTGAGGGCGTCCAGCGTCGCCGCCACCTGCACCTTCGGGTAGCGCTCGGCGAGGTCGTTGACGATCGCGCCCAGCGCCTTCTTCGGCACCTGGTAGTTGACGAACCGGTAGTCCTCCGGCAGGGCCTCGTTGAAGAGGACCCGGCCCAGGCTGGTGGAGACGACGGCCGGCTGGCCGGGCTCCCAGCCCTCGGGGGCCTCCCACGGGTCGTTCGGGCCGCTGTCGACGCCGAAGACCTCGTCGAGGCGGATGAGGACCCGCTCCTGCAGTCCGAGCACGCCCTTGTCGAAGGCCATGACCGCCTCGGCCGTCGTCGAGTACGACTTGGGCCGCTCGCCCTCGGGCACCTCGACCGACCCGGAGAGGGAGGTCAGGTGGTAGAGGCCCAGCACCATGTCCTGGGTCGGCGCGGTGATCGGACGACCATCGGCCGGGCTCAGGATGTTGTTGCTGGAGAGCATGAGGATGCGGGCCTCGGCCTGCGCCTCGGCCGACAGCGGCAGGTGCACCGCCATCTGGTCACCGTCGAAGTCCGCGTTGAACGCGGTGCAGACGAGCGGGTGGATCTGGATGGCCTTGCCCTCGACCAGCTGGGGCTCGAAGGCCTGGATGCCCAGACGGTGCAGCGTCGGCGCCCGGTTCAGCAGCACCGGGTGCTCGGTGATGACCTCTTCCAGGACGTCCCACACGACCGGCCGCGCACGCTCCACCATCCGCTTGGCGGACTTGATGTTCTGCGCGTGGTTGAGGTCGACCAGCCGCTTCATCACGAAGGGCTTGAACAGCTCCAGCGCCATCTGCTTGGGCAGACCGCACTGGTGCAGCTTGAGCTGGGGGCCGACGACGATGACCGAACGGCCGGAGTAGTCGACGCGCTTGCCCAGCAGGTTCTGCCGGAACCGGCCCTGCTTGCCCTTGAGCAGGTCGCTCAGGGACTTCAGCGGACGGTTGCCCGGGCCGGTGACGGGACGGCCACGACGACCGTTGTCGAACAGCGCGTCCACGGACTCCTGGAGCATCCGCTTCTCGTTGTTGACGATGATCTCCGGCGCGCCCAGGTCGAGCAGTCGCTTGAGCCGGTTGTTCCGGTTGATCACCCGTCGGTACAGGTCGTTCATGTCGCTGGTCGCGAAGCGGCCACCGTCCAACTGCACCATCGGGCGCAGGTCCGGCGGGATCACCGGCACGCAGTCCAGGACCATGCCCATGGGCGAGTTCTGGGTCTGCTGGAACGCGGCGACGACCTTCAGCCGCTTGAGGGCCCGCAGCTTGCGCTGGCCCTTGCCGCTGCGGATGGTCTCGCGCAGCGAGACGGCCTCGGCGTCGAGGTCGAAGCCGGCGAGCAGCTTCTGCAGCGCCGCGGCGCCCATGCCGCCCTCGAAGTACTCACCGAAGCGGTCGCGCAGCTCGCGGTAGAGGCCCTCGTCGGCGATGAGCTGCTTGACCTCGAGCTTGCGGAAGGTGTCCATCACCTCGTCGAGGCGGTCGATCTCCCGCTGGGCCCGGTCGCGCAGCTGGCGCATCTCGCGCTCGCCGCCCTCGCGCACCTTGCGGCGCACGTCGGACTTGGCACCCTCGGCCTCCAGCTCGGCGAGGTCGGCCTCCAGCTTCTGCTGGCGTGCCTCCACGTCGGCGTCGCGGCGACCCTCGAGGTTGGACTTCTCCGCGCTGATCTCGGCCTCGACGGTCGGCAGGTCGCGGTGACGCGCCTCGTCGTCGACGGAGGTGATCATGTACGCAGCGAAGTAGATGATCTTCTCGAGGTCCTTGGGCGCCAGGTCGAGCAGGTAGCCCAGGCGCGAGGGGACGCCCTTGAAGAACCAGATGTGGGTGACCGGCGCGGCCAGCTCGATGTGGCCCATCCGCTCACGACGCACCTTGGCGCGAGTGACCTCGACGCCGCAGCGCTCGCAGATGATGCCCTTGAAGCGGACGCGCTTGTACTTCCCGCAGTAGCACTCCCAGTCCCGAGTGGGACCGAAGATCTTCTCGCAGAACAGACCGTCCTTCTCCGGACGGAGAGTGCGGTAGTTGATGGTCTCGGGCTTCTTCACCTCGCCGTGTGACCACTGGCGGATGTCGTCACCGCTGGCCAGACCGATGCGCAGTTCGTCGAAGAAGTTGACGTCGAGCACTCGATGTACCCCTTTCCGGGGCTAGTTCTTCGCTTCTAATCGATGAGGGTGTGGGGCCGGCCGGCCCTGACTCGCTCAGGGCCGGCCGGCGGCCGATCAGACGTCTTCGACGGACGACGGCTCGCGACGGCTGAGGTCGATGCCCAGCTCCTCCGCGGCCCGGAAGACCTCGTCGTCGGTGTCGCGCAGCTCGATCGCGTTGCCGTCGCTGGAGAGGACCTCCACGTTCAGGCAGAGCGACTGGAGCTCCTTGAGCAACACCTTGAAGGACTCCGGGATGCCCGGCTCCGGGATGTTCTCGCCCTTGACGATCGCCTCGTACACCTTGACGCGGCCGAGGATGTCGTCGGACTTGATGGTGAGCAGCTCCTGCAGCGCGTAGGCCGCGCCGTAGGCCTGCATCGCCCAGCACTCCATCTCACCGAAGCGCTGACCACCGAACTGCGCCTTACCACCAAGCGGCTGCTGGGTGATCATCGAGTACGGCCCGGTCGAACGGGCGTGGATCTTGTCGTCGACCAGGTGCAGCAGCTTCAGGATGTAGACGTAGCCCACCGAGATCGGCTCGGGGAAGGGCTCCCCGGAGCGGCCGTCGAACAGCCGCGCCTTGCCGGTCTCCTTGACCATCCGGTTGCCATCGCGGTTCGGGACCGTCGAGCCCAGCAGGCCGATGATCTCCTCCTCCTTGGCACCGTCGAAGACCGGCGTCGCGGTGCGGGTGCCCGGCGCGGCCTGACGCGCAGCGCCCGGCAGCTTGGCCGCCCATTCCGGGGTGCCCTCGACCTCCCAGCCGGTCTTGGCGATCCACCCGAGGTGGGTCTCCAGCACCTGGCCGACGTTCATCCGGCCGGGCACGCCCAGCGGGTTGAGCACGATGTCGACCGGCGTGCCGTCCTCGAGGAACGGCATGTCCTCCTGCGGGAGGATCTTGGAGATGACGCCCTTGTTGCCGTGGCGGCCGGCCAGCTTGTCGCCGTCGCTGATCTTGCGCATCTGGGCCACGTAGACCCGGATGAGCTCGTTCACGCCGGCGGGCAGCTCGTCGCCGTCCTCGCGGGAGAAGACCCGGACGCCGATGACCTTGCCGGACTCACCGTGCTTGACCTTGAGGCTGGTGTCGCGCACCTCGCGGGCCTTCTCGCCGAAGATCGCCCGCAGCAGCCGCTCCTCGGGGGTCAGCTCCGTCTCGCCCTTGGGCGTGACCTTGCCGACGAGGATGTCGCCGGGGACGACCTCGGCACCGATCCGGATGATCCCGCGCTCGTCGAGGTCGGCGAGGACCTCCTCGGAGACGTTCGGGATGTCCCGGGTGATCTCCTCGGCACCGAGCTTGGTGTCGCGGGCGTCGACCTCGAACTCCTCGATGTGGATCGAGGACAGGACGTCGTCCTGCACGAGGCGCTGCGACAGGATGATCGCGTCCTCGTAGTTGTGACCCTCCCAGGGCATGAAGGCGACGAGCAGGTTCTTGCCCAGCGCCATCTCGCCCTCGTCGGTGCACGGGCCGTCGGCGATGACCTGGCCCACCTCGACCCGCTGGCCCTCTTCGACCACCGGGCTCTGGTTGATCGAGGTGCCCTGGTTCGAGCGCTGGAACTTCAGCAGCCGGTAGGTCTGCCGGGTCCCGTCGTCGGCCATCACGGTGACGTAGTCGGCGGTGGAGTCCTCGACCACACCGGCCTTCTCGGCCACCACGACGTCACCGGCGTCGACGGCGGCACGCAGCTCCATGCCGGTGCCGACCAGCGGGGCCTCGCTGCGCAGCAGCGGGACCGCCTGACGCTGCATGTTCGCGCCCATCAGGGCGCGGTTGGCATCGTCGTGCTCGAGGAACGGGATCATCGCCGTCGCGACCGAGGTCATCTGCCGCGGCGAGACGTCCATGTAGTCGACGTTCTCCGGGGCGAGGTCGGTGGTCTCCCCGCCCTTGGTGCGGACCAGGACCAGGTCCTCGGCGAACCGGCCCGTCGCGTCCAGCGGCGAGTTGGCCTGGGCGACGACGAAGCGGTCCTCCTCGTCAGCGGTCAGGTAGTCGATCTGGTCGGTGACGGTGCCGTTCTCGACCTTGCGGTACGGCGTCTCGATGAAGCCGAACGGGTTCACCCGGCCGAACGAGGACAGCGAGCCGATCAGGCCGATGTTCGGGCCCTCAGGGGTCTCGATCGGGCACATCCGGCCGTAGTGGCTCGGGTGCACATCGCGGACCTCCATGCCCGCACGCTCACGGGACAGACCACCCGGGCCCAGCGCCGACAGGCGGCGCTTGTGGGTCAGGCCCGCGAGCGGGTTGGTCTGGTCCATGAACTGCGAGAGCTGGCTGGTGCCGAAGAACTCCTTGATGGAGGCGACGACCGGCCGGATGTTGATCAGCGTCTGCGGCGTGATCGCCTCGACGTCCTGGGTCGTCATCCGCTCGCGGACCACGCGCTCCATGCGGGAGAGGCCGACCCGGATCTGGTTCTGGATCAGCTCGCCGACCGTGCGCAGGCGACGGTTGCCGAAGTGGTCGATGTCGTCGACGCCGTGGTCGGGCTCGCCGGCGTGCAGACGCACGACGTACTCGATGGTGGCGACGATGTCGTCCTCGGTCAGCGTCGAGGTGCCCTTGGGCACGTCGACACCCAGCTTCTTGTTGACCTTGTAGCGGCCGACCTTCGCCAGGTCGTAGCGCTTCGGGTTGAAGAAGAGGTTCTCCAGCAGCGCCTGCGCCGACTCACGCGTCGGCGGCTCGCCCGGCCGCAGCTTGCGGTAGATGTCCAGCAGCGCCTCGTCCTGGCCGGCGAGGTGGTCCTTCTCCAGGGTGGCCAGCATGGTGGGCGACCACTGGAAGTGCTCGCGGATCCGATCCTCGGTCCAGCCGAGGGCCTTGAGCAGGACGCTGACCGGCTGGCGGCGCTTGCGGTCGATCCGGACGCCGACGGTGTCGCGCTTGTCGACGTCGAACTCCAGCCACGCACCGCGGCTGGGGATGACCTTGGCGCTGTAGACGTCCTTGTCCGACGTCTTGTCCAGGCTCTTGTCGAAGTAGACGCCGGGGCTGCGGACCAGCTGGGAGACGACGACGCGCTCGGTCCCGTTGATGACGAACGTGCCCTTGCTCGTCATGACCGGGAAGTCGCCCATGAACACCGTCTGGCTCTTGATCTCGCCGGTGGTGTTGTTCATGAACTCGGCGGTGACGAACAGCGGCGCCGCGTAGGTCATGTCCTTGTCCTTGCACTCCTCGAGGGACGCCTTGACGTCCTCGAAGCGCGGGTTGGAGAAGGACAGCGACATCGAGCCGCTGAAGTCCTCGATCGGCGAGATCTCCTCGAGGATCTCGGCGAGGCCGCCGACGGCGTTGGCCTGGTCCTCGGGGGCGAGGGTGGCCTTCCACTCCGGGGCGCCGACCAGCCAGTCGAACGAGGCGGTCTGCAGGGCGAGCAGGTCCGGGACCTCGAGGGGCTCGCGGATCTTGGCGAACGAGACGCGGAGCGGCGCGCCGGGGATCTTCTGCTGGTCGGTGCCGCCGGTACGGGGACCGGGCTGGACGTCGACCGCGGTGGTGCTGGGATCAGTGGTGGTGGTGCTGGTGGGGCGAGAGCCTGCCAAGATGCGTCCTTTCGAGGACCTCACGACGTGCGGGCGGTGGGTGCAGTTCGTCCTGGGTCGTCGTCGTTGTCGGCGAGGCTGACCGCGGATGCCTGCCCCGTCGGTACGGTCAACACGGGGTGACCCGGAGCCGTTCCCGGGCACCCCTCGTGACCCGTCTCGACGGGCTGGCAGTCAGAGGGCAGCGCAACAGGAGACCCTACCCCTGCTCAGCGCCGGTGTCCACGTCGGGCCGCCGGGGCGGTCGGGGACCCACCCGCGAGGGGTGGCCGGCGCCCACCCGGCCCGGGGGACACGGGGCTCCAGCAGGAGCCCGGTGCCGCGGGATCGGGGGTGAGCGGGATGAGTGCCCTGCCGATGATGCCAGTGCCGCAGCCCACGTGGGACCGCCACGCCGCGACCTGTGGGTGAACGAAGACCCCGTGGACCCCACCCGGCGACAGCGGCCGGGACGCACGACAGGGGCCGACCCACCGGAGTGGATCGGCCCCTGTCGTCAGTGCGGGGTGGTGCTACCCGGCCGCCACGGAGGTGGCGGCCGGGTGGGGGGTCACTTGACGGTGACGGTGGCGCCGGCGCCCTCGAGGGCGGCCTTGGCCTTCTCCGCAGCGTCCTTGGCGACCTTCTCCAGGACCGGCTTCGGTGCGTTGTCGACCAGGTCCTTGGCCTCCTTGAGGCCGAGGGACGTGAGGCCGCGCACCTCCTTGATGACCTGGATCTTCTTGTCGCCGGCAGCCTCGAGGATGACGTCGAACTCGTCCTGCTCGACCGGGGCCTCGGTGGCGGCAGCGCCACCACCACCGCCGGCAGCCGCGACGGCGACGGGGGCGGCGGCGGTGACCTCGAAGGTCTCCTCGAACTGCTTCACGAAGTCCGACAGCTCCAGGAGGGTCATCTCCTTGAAGGCGTCGAGCAGCTCGTCAGTGGAAAGCTTGGCCATGGTGTCTCCTTGAGGGGGTCAGTCGGTGCTGGCCGCGGAGTCCGCGGCAGCATCGGTCGTGTCGGGGGTGGTGTCAGCAGCAGAGTCGGCGGGAGCAGCGTCGTCCGAGGCAGCAGCGCCCTCGGCCGGCTTCTTCTCCTTGAGGGCCTCGGCCAGTCGGGCGACCTGCGACAGCGGGGCCTGGAACAGCCCGGCCGCCTTGGTGAGGTTGCCCTTCATGGCGCCGGCCAGCTTGGCCAGCAGGACCTCACGGGACTCGACGTCGGCGAGGCGGGTGACCTCGGCTGCGTCGACCGTGCGGCCTTCGACCACGCCGCCCTTGATGACCAGCAGCGGGTTGGCCCGCGCGAAGTCACGGATGGCCTTGGCGGCCTCGACCGGGTCGCCCTCGATGAAGGCGATCGCGGTGGGGCCGTTGAGCAGCGGGGCCAGGTCGGAGTGACCGACCGAGTCCGCCGCACGCTTCGTCAGGGTGTTCTTGACGACGGCGTAGCTGCTGCCCGCACCGAGGGAACGACGCAGCTCGGTCAGCTGCGCCACGGTCAGCCCGCGGTACTCGGTGAGCACGGCCGCGCTGGACTTCTGGAACCGCTCGGTGATCTCTTCGATCACCGCGGCCTTCGCCTGCGTGGGCATGGGCCTCCTCTCGTCTGTCGGGCGACCACCGGCGACGTGCGCCCGGGGCGATCGGGCCCGGAGACGAGGAACGCCCCGGCGCAGGGCGCACGGGGCGAGGGACGTTCACGGTCCGGGCGCTGAGCCCAGGCCGTGCCACGTTCGTCGAACCGTCCACCTGCGCGGGTCGTCCGGTCGTTTCCGGACCTTCGATCGCACGCGGACGTGCGACGACCAGCGGTCTTGGGGGGAACAGCAGGAAGAGTACACGGGACTGCCGGCCCGACGCACGCGGGCCCCGACGCACGAGGGCCCCGCAGCGACGTGCGCTGCGGGGCCCTCGTGGGGACGGGGTCCGTCGATCAGACAGGTGCGCCGATCAGGAGGGCTCGTCCACGGTGAGGTTGCGGGTGCGGTTCGGGTCGACCGGGATGCCCGGGCCCATGGTGGTGGAGACGGTGACCTTCCGCAGGTACCGGCCCTTGGCCGCCGAGGGCTTGGCCCGCAGGACCTCGTCCAGGGCAGCGGCATAGTTCTCCACCAGCTTGGCCTGGTCGAAGGACGTCTTGCCGATCACCAGGTGCAGGTTGGCCTGCTTGTCGACGCGGAAGTTGATCTTCCCGCCCTTGATGTCGTTGACGGCCTTGGTGACGTCGGGGGTCACCGTGCCCGTCTTCGGGTTCGGCATCAGGCCACGGGGGCCGAGGATGCGGGCGATGCGACCGACCTTGGCCATCTGGTCCGGGGTGGCGATCGCGGCGTCGAAGTCCAGGAAACCGCCCTGGATCTGCTCGATCAGGTCGTCGGAGCCGACGACGTCGGCGCCGGCGGCCTCCGCCTCGGCTGCCTTGTCGCCGGTCGCGAAGACGATGACGCGGGCGGTCTTGCCGGTGCCGTGCGGCAGGTTGACCGTGCCGCGGACCATCTGGTCGGCCTTGCGCGGGTCGACCCCGAGCCGGATGGCGACCTCGACGGTGGCGTCGTACTTGGTGGTCGAGGTCTGCTTGGCCAGACCGGCGGCCTGCAGCGGGCTGTAGAGCGTGTCCGCGTCGACCAGCTCGGCGACCTTGCGGTAGTTCTTGCCGTGCTTCGCCATGGTGGTTCTCCTTCCCCCGGGACGGGGGTCATGTGGTGTGCGGGCCTGGCGAGGCCCTCCCACGACTACTGAGGTGAGGTGCTGACCGGGTCAGCGATGGAACGGCCCCGGTGCCGGGAGGCACCGGCGTCCTTCACTTGACGGTGATGCCCATCGACCGGGCGGTGCCGGCGATGATCTTCTCGGCCTGCTCGAGGTCGTTGGCGTTCAGGTCGGCCATCTTGGTCTGCGCGATCTCGCGGACCTGGTCGCGGGTGACCGTCGCGACCTTGGTCTTGTGCGGCTCACCCGAGCCCTTCTCCACACCGGCGGCCTTCAGCAGCATGCGCGCTGCCGGGGGCGTCTTGGTGACGAAGGTGAACGACCGGTCCTCGAAGACCGAGATTTCGACGGGGATGACGCTGCCGCGCTGCGCCTCCGTCGCGGCGTTGTACGCCTTGCAGAACTCCATGATGTTGACGCCGTGCTGACCGAGGGCGGGGCCCACGGGCGGCGCGGGGGTGGCCGCACCGGCGTTGATCTGGAGCTTGATGACCGCGGTCAACCGCTTCCTGGGGGGCATGACTTCCTTCTTCGTGACGGTGGTGACTGGCTGGAACGGCTCCCTCGCAGGGCCCCACCCCGAGCCTGCGAAGGGTGGGGGGCGAGGGGGTCCTCAGATCTTGGTGACCTGGGTGAACGACAGCTCGACCGGCGTCTCGCGGCCGAAGATGGAGACGAGCACCTGGAGCTTCTGCTGCTCCGGGTTGATCTCGTTGATGGTCGCCGGCAGCGTCGCGAACGGCCCGTCCATGACGGTGACGGACTCGCCGACCTCGAACTCGACCTCCGGCGCGGGGCCGGCGCTGGGCGCCGCCTCGGTCGTGGAGACCGGCTTGGCGGTGGTGGCCGGCACCAGCAGGTTGACGACCTCGTCGATGCTCAGCGGCGAGGGCTTGGAGGTGGCCCCGACGAAGCCGGTGACGCCCGGGGTGTTGCGGACCGCACCCCAGGACTCGTCGTTGAGGTCCATCCGGACGAGCAGGTAACCGGGCAGCTTCTTGCGGTTGACCTGCGTCCGCTTGCCGTTCTTGATCTCGGTGACCTCCTCGGTGGGCACCTCGATCTGGAAGATGTAGTCCTCCATGTCCAGCGACGTGATCCGGGACTCGAGGTTGGTCTTCACCTTGTTCTCGTAGCCCGCGTAGGAGTGGATCACGTACCAGTCGCCGAACTGGCCACGCAGCGTCGACCGCAGGGCCTCTGCCGGGTCCTCGTCCTCCGCCGCCGCGGTCTCGAGGGCCTCGACGACCACGGGGTCGTGGTCGGGGGCGGGCTCGGCCAGGGGGTCGGCGACGAGGGTGTCGCGGCCACCGGACTCCACCTCGGGGACGGCGTCGGCGGAACCGGTGTCGGTGTCCTGGTCTGCGGTGTCGCTCGATCCCTCGGCGGACCCGGTCTCGCCGGCGCCCGTCTCGAGGTCTGCGCTACCGCGCACGTCCGCACGCGCGTCGTCGAGGTCGGTGCCCTCGACGGCGCTGTCGGTCTCGAAGGGCTCGCGGGGGTCAGTCACAGGGTCTCTTCCTTGTCGGGTGTGGTGCAGTCGCGGAGGGCGGTCAGCCGAAGACGGCGAGCACGCCCTGGGCGAAGAGGAGGTCCAGGCCGGCGACGATCGCGACCATGACCGCCACGAAGATGATCACCACGGTGGTGTAGGTGATCAGCTCCTTGCGACCGGGCCAGATCACCTTGCGCAGCTCGGCGACGACCTCGCGGAGGAACCGCCCCAGGTCCCGCTTCTTCCGCTGTTCGGCGGCGCGTTCGCGCTCGGCGGCGGCGCGGGTGCGCGTCCCGGTGGAACCCGTGTCCGGCGTCCGCCCGGAGGGACGGCTCGACGTGCGGGACCGGCGCTGGGTGGGGGTGGCGACGACCTTGTCCTCGTCGGTCTCCGCCTCGTCGGCGACGTCGGCCTCGGCGGCCTCGAGCGCTCCCGCGTCCTCCACGCCCGGCGTCTCGGCGTCGAGCTGCTCGGCGTCGACCTGCTCGCCGTTCGGCTCGCCGTCCTTCTCGCTCACAGCGCCTCGCTCACGTCGGTCCGGCTCACTTCGGTCGGCTCTTCTCGGTCGGTCGTCAGGTCGTGGCAGGGGTGACAGGACTTGAACCTGCAGCCTGCGGTTTTGGAGACCGCTGCTCTGCCAATTGAGCTACACCCCTAGGGAACGCCGGGTCCGCGTCGCGACGCGGCCCCAGTCTCGACGTGACCCCCCGAAGAGGGCCTCCGGGGCACGCCGGTGGCGGGGTCCCACAGGCCCCAGGTCGTCGAGTGTACGGGACCGGCCCGGCCAGCAGCCAACACGGGAGCCGGGGCGCCTCCGCGGGGGACACGGAGCGGGCTGGGACACCCGGTCCGTCTGCCACGATCGGATCATGCCGACCGCCCCCGCCCCCGGGTCCGAGCCCGTCGAACCGGCGCCATCGGCGGAGCGGCGGGTCTCCCGGCGGGTCGCCGCCATCGCCTCCTCCGCGACGATGGCCGCCGACGCCCGCGCCAAGGCGCTGCGGGCCACCGGGCGGCCCGTGATCAGCTTCGCCGCCGGCGAACCGGACTCCCCCACGGCCGACCACGTCGTCGAGGCGGCCGTCCGGGCGGCCCGGGACCCGGCGATGCACCGGTACACCCCGGTCGGGGGCCTCCCCCAGCTCCGGGAGGCGATCGTCGCGAAGACGCTGCGCGACTCGGGCCTGACCGCCCAGCCGACCGACGTCCTGGTCACCGCCGGGGGCAAGCAGGCGGTCGCCCAGGCACTGGCGGCGCTGCTCGACCCCGGCGACGAGGTGCTGCTCCCGACGCCGCACTGGACCACCTACCCGGAGGCGGTCCGGCTGGCCGGCGGCGTGCCCGTCCCGGTGGTCGCCGACGAGGCCAGCGGCTACCTGGTCTCCGTCGGACAGCTCGAGGCGGCTCGCACCCCGCGGACGAAGCTGCTGCTGTTCTGCTCCCCGGCCAACCCCACCGGCGCCGTCCACCCGCGCGAGGAGGTGGCCGAGATCGGCCGGTGGGCGCTGGCTGCCGGCCTCTGGGTGGTCACCGACGAGATCTACGAGCACCTGACCTACGACGGGACGACGGCGCCGTCGCTGCCCGCCCTGGTGCCCGAGGTCCAGCCGCGGTGCGTGGTCGTCAACGGCGTCGCCAAGGCGTACGCGATGACCGGCTGGCGGGTGGGCTGGCTGATCGGGCCGGCCGACGTGGTGGCCGGGGCGACGGCCCTGCAGTCGCCCCGGCCGGGCACGTCTCGAACGTCGCCCAGGCCGCCGCGGTGGCCGCGCTCAGCGGTGACCAGTCCTGCGTCGCGGAGCTGCGGGCCACCCTCGACCGGCGCCGCCGGACCGTCGTCCGGATGCTCCGGGAGATCCCGGGGATCGCCTGCCCCGAGCCACAGGGCGCCTTCTACG
Organism: Modestobacter sp. KNN46-3; assembly: GCF_011039295.1. Classification (NCBI taxonomy): domain Bacteria; kingdom Bacillati; phylum Actinomycetota; class Actinomycetes; order Geodermatophilales; family Geodermatophilaceae; genus Modestobacter; species Modestobacter sp. KNN46-3. Next base: position 94,335 of record NZ_JAAKGN010000004.1, read on the forward strand.
TCTACCCGTCGGTCACCGCCCTGCTCGGCCGCTCGATCGCCGGCCGCACGGCCGCCACCAGCGCCGAGCTGGCCGAGCTGCTGCTGGAACTGGCCCAGGTCGCCGTCGTCCCGGGCGAGGCCTTCGGCACGCCGGGGTACCTCCGCCTGTCCTACGCCCTCGGGGACGACGACCTGGTCGAGGGTGTCCGCCGGATGCAGCAGCTCCTGGGCTCCGCAGGCTGAGACCCGCGGACCCGATCAGCCCAGCGCGACGACGGCGCGGGCCAGGGACAGGACCTTGTCGCCCCCACTGGTCACGGTGAGGTCGACGCGCACCCGGCCGTCCTCGAGGAGGGCGGCGACCCTGCCGCGCACGGTCAGCTCGGCACCGAGGTCGTCGTCGGGCACCACGACCGGCCGGCTGAAGCGCACCGAGTAGTCGACGACGGCACCCGGGTCGCCGGCCCAGGCGGTGACCGCTCGGACGGCGAGGCCCGCGGTGAGCATCCCGTGCGCGATCACACCCGGGAGGCCGACCTCGCGGGCGACCCGCTCGTTCCAGTGGATGACGTTGAGGTCACCCGAGGCGCCTGCGTACCGGACCAGGTCGGCGCGGGTGACCCGGGAGGTCTGCTCGGGCAGTTCGGTGCCGACCTCGACGTCGGTCGGTCGCGGGCTCACGCCGTGCCCCGGACGACGAGCATCGAGCGGGTCGTGCACACCGGCTCGCCGTCCTCGGTGGCCAGGTCGACGCGGGTGGTCAGCATGTCGTTGCCGGCAACCGTCTTCACCGCGTCGATGGTGGCGGTGGCGACCAGTCGGTCGCCGGCCCGGATCGGGCGGTGGTGGGTGAACCGCTGCTCGCCGTGCACGACCCGGCTGTAGTCGAGCCCCACCTCGGGGTCCTCGACGACGACGTTGCCCGCACCGAGGGACAGCACGATGGCGAAGGTCGGCGGGGCGATGACGTCGGGGTGACCGGCGGCGCGGGCCGCGGCCGGGTCGCGGTAGACCGGGTCAGGGTCGGCCAGCGCCGTGGCGAACTCCGCGATCTTCTCGCGCCCGACCTCGTACACGGCAGAGGGCGGGTAGCTGCGCCCGACCAGTCCTGCGTCCAGCGCCATGCTCCCGCCCTCTCCTCGCGACCGCTGCGGTCAGCGCGTCTCGCGGTGGACCGTGTGCTTGCGGTCGGTCGGGCAGTACTTCTTCAGCTCGATCCGGTCGGGGTCGTTCCGCCGGTTCTTGCGGGTGATGTAGTTGCGGTTCT